>NZ_CEYAVF010000011.1:0-77413 GCF_982785585.1 Reinekea sp.
GGATTAATAAAAAAGCCCGGCTTAGCCGGGCTTTTTTGTGGCCGCTCGAAACGGCGATCTAGATCAGGGCTGCGCGCTCATACTAGGATTTCTTACTGCCATCCACCATCAGCTCTTCGAGTGGCAACTTGGTTAGGGACTTCAATTGGGCCAGCAAATAAAAGATCGCGCCGATTAATACAATCATGCTCGGAATCACGATAACCGGATAACTTAGTGCGGTCATGCGGCCTAGCTCTTCATTGAACTGGGAGGTTCCCGCCGGACTTTTCAGCACCAGCTTGGCCAACATATAGTTCAAGCCTGAAGACAGGAAGAAAGAAGAGGCAACTATGTAAGTCACAATATTCATCTTTTGATCGAATTTGGCTTTATTGCCCAGTTCCGCCAATGCCTCGTGAACTCGGGCAATCTGGATTATGTTCTCATTGAAGATTAACAACTTCACCACCGACCGACGCGAGCCTTGGCTGATGATTACCGCCAGTCCGATAAGCCCCGGAATGGCCGCTTCTTTGATGGCAATATATTTAGGGTCTAACTGCAATAGGCTGATGCCACCGGTCAACAGCACACTGACCACACCGAGAATGGAAAACCCATTGACCTTACCAGTCACGCGCATTTCCCACAGACCAAAGCCTATTGGGAAGGCAAGGGCGACAATAATGCTCCAAACCGGCCCCAATGCAGACTCTTGGCTAAACTTTGTTAAGATGACCACTGGAATAACTATATTAAACAGCAGGTTGCTTAGAAATCCGCCTTTTTTAGGCTGAGCGGCAGAAGAGGTCGAAGAATTTGGCGTTGGGTCTGTCATTACAGGCTCACAGAGCAGAAATTTGACCCCACTTTACCTGACTTTAGGTACCTGAGCATACTCATGAAAGGGTAAAATGATCGATCACAGTTTAAAAACCCGTATGGGCACACGTCTGAGCGCACTCTTTAACGCCATACCCGAAACCACCACTGAATTTTGGGATCTCTGTTGTGACCACGGCGCGGCTGGCCGTGCCATACTCGAATCTAGGCCAAGCTGCCCGGTGGTGTTCAACGATATCCACAGCGATATTATGGCCCATCTAGAGCACCAGTTGGCGGAGTTAGCGGCAGATAATTATCGCCTGGCAATCTGCCCAGCCGAACGCTTAGAGCTCACCGCCAGTAGGCAACCTACCCTATTGCTGGCCGGCGTTGGCGCTGAACAATGTATCGTTATTTTGGCCCATCTGTTTGCCCAACCGGCCAGTGCATCGGCAAGCTTTATTATTTCTCCGGCGACAAAGATGTACTGGGTTCGGCAATTTCTGATCGAACAAGGCGCTTATCTGTTGGCAGAACAGGTGGTCACGGAACATAACCGTTCTTACGAAATACTCACCATTCGTCGCGAACCGACATCATCTGGGTTGGCAATGATCGACCATCCAGACTTTAGTCATGGCGATTGCTGGCTCCCGGCCGACCCCAATCACCGGCGCCACATCAACAAGCTGATAGCCTATTATGGCGCACAACTAGAGCATCGCCCTACGCCACAAAGCAAGGCGATTGTGCAGGGTTATCAAAATATATTAAAAAAATTATCGGGCCAGACTTGAAGCGGGTCAACCTAACCCCTATCTCTTGATTACGACGCCGCAAAGCGGGTCGTATTAGATAAAAGCGTTAAGCGTTTTAGCCAACCCGGTTAGCAACGTCTTAGCAACCTTTTGCTCATAGGAGATTAGGATATGCGTACAGCCTTCGATTTTTCACCACTACACCGCACCACGGTCGGTTTTGACCGAATTGCCCACCTCTTTGATGCGGCCAACCAGAGTGCCAACACGGGCACCAACTACCCACCTTATGATATTGAGATCACCGGTGAGAACCAATATGTCATCACCCTCGCCTTGGCCGGCTTTGCCGAACATGAGATCGACATCCAGTCGGAAAATAGCCTACTAGTGGTGCGAGGAAAAAAAGACAAGGACGAAACAACACGGCAGTTTCTATACCAAGGCATTGCCTATCGTTCCTTTGAACGGAAGTTTCAACTGGCCGATTATGTCACGGTGACCGGCGCGCAACTGGCGCATGGTATCTTACAGATCAGCTTGCTGAAGGAAATTCCCGACGCGATGAAGGCTAAAAAAATCCAAATCAACAGCCTGCACCCGACGGCGATAAAAGAGCAGTAACGCAGGGCGGTTATTCGAGCGCTCTGGCGCGAGACCGGCGCGTGCTCTAACGCGCCGGATTGCCCTTGACCAGAGCGCCATCGGCAACGTCCCGAGTGACCACACTGCCCGCCGCCACGACGGCTCCCACACCAATGGTGATGCCGGGCAAGATAATCGCACCTCCGCCAATCCAAGCCCGCGTTTTAATATGAATCGGCTCAGCCCACATCAGGCCTTTTGCACGGGCCTCGGCATCTAGGGCGTGCTGCGCGGTATAAAACTGTGCAGCGGGCCCAATCAATACCTCATCATCGATACGGATCGGTGCGGAATCGAGGAACACACAGTGGGCATTAATATAGACCGCGCGGCCCAGGGTCATCTGGCTGCCGTAATCGACAAACAAGCCCGCCTCAATAAAGCACTGTTCACCGACGGACTCAAACTGTTCGAACAAGCGTTTTAGGTGGCCTTTACTGGGCGCACGATTAAATTGCGCGCTGCGTTGGCGTATTAGCTCTCTTTGCTGCAACAGATCGGGCGCCAGCGAACAATAGGGCTCGCCCCGGACCATGCGTTGCCAATCGTCACTACGTGCCATTGCTTACTCCTAGGGGCCGCTCGGCAACCACAGCCTGCCACGGCGACAAATACTGCAACCAGACCGAGGGTTGGGCCAGATTGGGCCTTGAAGGCTGATCGGCGGGCCCTCTGTTGGTCATGACTAGGTGCCAGTCGTCCCTGCGCACCGGCTCGGGTAGGGTCAGATCCGCGGGCTGATCGGATAGGTTTACTAAAACCAAAAAATCGCCATTAGCATCGCGCCTTCGATACGCAAAGACCTGCTCCGAGCTATCCATAAAGGACTCGTAATGGCCATAAACCAGAGTCTTACGCACCTTACGCAAGGCAATCAGCCGCTGATACCAGGGCCACACGCCCTGCTCTTCCGCTTGCGCGGCGGCGACATTGATCTGGGCAAAGTTAGGGTTCACTCTCAGCCATGGCATTCCAGTGGTAAAGCCGGCCTGAGGCCCGTCGGTCCATTGCATAGGGGTGCGGGCATTGTCGCGCCCCATACGATGAATAGACGTCAAGAGTTGCACCGGATCCCGGCCTTGGGCGAGTTGCTCTCGATACCAATTGATGATTTCCAGATCGCGGTAGGCCTCGATTGGATACTGCACATTGGTCATACCGATCTCTTCGCCCATATAGATATAGGGCGTGCCCGGCAAGGTCAGGGTAACGGCCGCCAAAGCCTGGGCAGACTCGATACGAAAGCTCTGGTCGTTACCGAAGCGACTCACGGCTCGGGGCTGGTCGTGATTCATCCAAAACTGACTGTTCCAGCCAATGCCGTCTAAACCCTCGATCCAGCGTTTGAGAATGCTTTTCAGTGCCACCCGCGACCAGGTCGCTTGCGCGTCCCACTTACCAGCGGGACCGTGATCCAGCGCCATATGCTCCATCTGAAAGATCATCTGCAACTCGTTACGGTCGGCGCCGACCAGCTGCTTGCCCTGCTCTATATCGACGTCAAAGCATTCACCGACAGTCATGCAATCGTAATGTTGTAACACTTCTCGATGCATCTCCTGCATATAGTCATGCAACTTAGGGCCGTTAATAAAGTATTCACCTCCCCAGCTCAGCTGGATCTCATCACCGACCGAGGGCAGATGCGGATGCTTCGAGATCATATTGATCACGTCCATCCGGAAGCCGTCGACGCCCTTGTCAAACCAGCGCCGCATCATACGGTAGATATCCTGACGCAGGTCGGGGTTGGCCCAGTTTAGATCCGGTTGTTTTTTGGAAAACAGATGCAGGTAATATTGCCTGCTGGCGGGGTCAAATTCCCAGGCCGATCCAGAGAAGACACTGAGCCAATTATTCGGTGCCCGATCCTGGTCGCCGTCCCGCCAGAAGTAATAGTCCCGATAGGGCCCGGTCGGATTGGCCCGGCTGCTAACAAACCAGGGGTGTTCATCGGAACAGTGGTTAACCACTAGGTCCATAATTAGCCGAATGCCGCGTTGATGCAGGCCGGCCAACAACTCATCGAAGTCGGCCATGGTGCCAAATTCGGCCATAATGGCGTCATAGTCGGAGATGTCATAGCCGTTATCATCATTGGGCGATTGATAGATCGGGTTTAACCAGACGATGTCGACGCCCAGTTCAACCAAATAATCGAGTTTGCTGATGATCCCACGCAGATCGCCGACGCCATTACCGGTACTGTCGGCAAAGCTGCGCGGATATATTTGATAAACAATGCCTTCTTTCCACCAGGTCACAATAACTGTCCTTACCGGTTATAAATTTGCTCGCAGCCTAATAAACTTTCAAATCGACGCCTAGATTTAAAGGTCGGGCCGGTTGATTTTACTCAAACCTTAAAAGCCATAACCACCGCCATCCAGGCCATAAACAGGGCCATCAGGGTGTCGAACAGGCGCCAACGGCGAGGCGAAGACAGCCAGCGACTCAAGGGTTTGCCCGCCGCCGCCAAGGCACTAAACCAGAGGATCGAGGCGCTGGCACTGCCGCTCCAAAAGAGCCAAGGCTGTTGCGAGGCGGCCGCTAAACTGCCCAACAAAACAACGGTATCCAGATAAACATGGGGGTTGAGTAACGACATGGCCAGGGCCGCCAACACCGCCTGGCGCAAACCCAGGGTCGGTTGCTCAAGGTTGGCGGTTAAGCCAGATTGGCCGCGGATCGCGCGCCGGCCAGCCTGCCAGGCTAACACGACCAACAAGAGCACCGCCATCGCCGTGAACCAGGGCACCAGACCGGGCAGCCAAGCTTGAATCCGGGCGAAGGCGACCACGCCGATGGCCATCAGCACGACATCGACGCTCATACAGACCAGCGCGATCGGCCAAGGCCGCTGGCCGCGCAGACTCATGCTGAGCACCCAGGCATTTTGCGAACCGATCGCGACGATCAGCCCCAAGGCCAGGGTCAGCCCGGTGAGATAGATCATTTAAAAGTCCTTGCTAATAAGTGGCGTCGACTGGGTCACAGACCGCAGAGTGCCTGTGCCATTTGCGCTGGCGCGATTGTCAGTGCGCGTTACAGTTGATAGGCCGGTAATTGGGGGGCGCTGATGGCTACCAACATTTCACTGATAAGGGTCCACGGGTCGCCCTTGGTCTGACCTTTGATCATGGCATCGATTTTGGAACAGGCGATCAAACAACGCTGATAGTGGTTGACCGGCGCTCGGCGCATGGCCGATTGATAATCTTTTTGCCGTTGTTCGAAGATACGCAGCCGCTTAAAGACCTCCTGCACCGACTGGTTGTGCACCTGGGCCTCGCACAACTCGATCACCAGCCGCAGCTCTCGACTGATCAGCCAGAGCACAATGGGCGCCTCGATACCTTCACCGGCTAGGCCGTGCATGATTTTCAGTGTTCGGGTGAGATCGCCCGACAAAAAAGCCGATGAGAGATCAAACACCGTGTAGCGCGAACTGTCTGAGACACTATTGAGAATCATCTCAGCGCTGACCTGACCAGCCCCCGCGAGCAATTGCAGCTTATCGATTTCCTGTTTCGCCGCGAGCAAATTACCATCGACCCGATCGACCAACAGGGTGAGCGCATCCGGTTCGGGCTGCAGACCCGCCTGCTGCATGCGGGTGCGAATCCAGCCGGACAACTGACTGTGCTCAATTGGCCAGATTGGCAGCCACCAGCCCGCCGCGACCACCTGCAAAAACCACTTGGCCTTAGTTTGGGCAGCCTCAAGTCGATTGGACACGATCACTAACAGGTTGTCCGGATTGGGCTGCGCGATATATTCCATAAGGGCTTTGCGGCCCTTGTCGTTAAACTTAGCGTGCATGCGCAACTCGATCAATTCCCGGTCGCCAAAGAGCGACAGGGACTGGTTGGCGGCGATCAATTCCGAACCGTCAAATGATCCATCGACATCGATCGAGATACGCCCTTCAATACCCGCCTTTTTCGCCTGGGCACGGATCAGATCACTGGCTTCGAGGACCAATAGAGGTTCATCACCACTGAGCCAAATAACCGCTGGCAGCGGCATTGACGTGAGATTTTTCGCTAATTGAGCGGCGGCAATTTTCATCCGAGTTCCCCGTTAGCGCAGTGCGAGCAGGCCCACCCTAGGGCATCCGGTGTCAGCCAGAGCCCTAAGCGTGCTACCTCTGATGGTGCCGTCAATTGGCCACTATATTGATTAACTTGTTAGGGATCACGATAACCTTGCGAATCGTTACCCCCTCGAGAAACTTCATCACATGTTCATCACTAAGTGCCAAGACTTCAACCTCGTCCTTGGCCATGCTGGCGGGCACTTCAAGCCGCGCCCTCACCTTGCCATTAACCTGAACCACATAGAGCAGCGTATCCTTAACCAGAGCGCTCTGATCGACTGTGGGCCAAGCGGCATCGATGATCAACCCGTCCTGACCCAGTTCCTGCCAGAGACGTTGGCTGATATGCGGCACAATAGGCGATAACATCACCACGATCGCCTGCAAGGCTTCGCCTACCACCGCAGAACTCTGCGCGCCGTCGCCGGTAAATTGATTGACCGCATTGAGCAACTCCATCGTTTTAGCGATGGCGGTATTGAAGGTCTTACGCTCACCAAAGTCGAGCGTGATGCCCTCGATGGTCTCATGGGTCTTGCGCCGCAGCGTTTTCTCGGCGGCGGTGAGATGGCTCGGATCGAGCGCGACCCGGGCGTCACCGCTAACCAACTGATGCACCGCACGCCAGACTCGCTCGAGAAAGCGCTTTGCGCCTTGCACGCCAGCTTCAGTCCACTCAAGGGTTTGTTCCGGGGGCGCGGCAAACATTGAAAACAGCCGGACCGTATCGGCCCCATAGAGATCGATCGCTTGCTGGGGATCCTTGCCGTTCATTTTGGACTTGGACATCTTAGCCATACCGGCGTAGATCAACGCGGCTCCAGTGGCCGTTTCAATGCCCGCGACGATACGGCCCTGCTCATCGCGCTCGGGGGTCACCGCGTCAGGATTGATCCACACCCTGGTGGTGCCATCGAGCCGATACCAAGTTTCTGCCAAAACCATGCCCTGGCACAGCAAACGGGTAAAGGGTTCGTTCGAGTTCACCAGGCCTTCATCGCGCAGCGCCTTGTGAAAGAAACGGGCATACATCAGATGCATGGTGGCGTGTTCAATACCGCCGATATATTGATCGACCGGGAGCCAATAATTGGCCTCTTCCGGCTCGAGCATGCCCTCATCGTAATGGGGCGTGCAGTAACGCGCATAATACCAACTCGATTCCATAAAGGTGTCAAAGGTATCGGTTTCACGCAGCGCCGGCTGCCCTTGCCAGGTAGTTTGCTCGAACTCAGGATTGTTTTTGATCGGTGAATTGATGCCATCGATGGTGACATCATAGGGCAACTCGACCGGAAACTGCTCGGCCGGCTTGGCCACACCATCGACATAGACTACCGGTACCGGGGTGCCCCAATAGCGCTGGCGACTTACGCCCCAGTCTCTAAGCCGATAGTTGGTCGCAACCGAGCCCTTGTTCTGTGCGACCAAAACGGCTGCGATTGCGTCGAAGGCGGCCTCAAAGGTCAAACCGTCGAACTCGCCAGAATGGACCAACTGGCCCTTCTCGGTAAAGGCTTCGAGTTCAATATCGCAGGCTATGGCACTGTCTGCCAGTGGCGCGACGACCTGCTCGATGGCCAAGCCGTATTTGCGGGCAAACTCCCAATCGCGTTGATCGTGGGCCGGCACGGCCATAACCGCACCAGTGCCGTAATCCATAAGTACGAAATTGGCGGCCCAGATGGGCACGGCCTTGCCGGTTAAGGGGTGTATCGCCATCTGACCGGTAGCACAACCCCGTTTTTCCATGGTCGCCATATTGGCTTCAGAGGTCGTCGATTGACGGCATTCATCGATAAACTGCGCCAGCGCCGGATTAGACTGCGCTGCGGCCGTCGCCAACGGGTGTGCCGAGGCCACAGCCAAATAGGTGACGCCCATCAGCGTGTCTGGACGAGTGGTATAGACTTCAACCACGTCCGGGCTGTCCTGCACGGCGAATTGCAAGTTGACGCCTCTGGATTTACCAATCCAGTGACGCTGCATAGCCTTCACTTCCTCGGGCCAACCGGGCAGATTGTCCAGTTCACTGAGTAATTCTTCGGCATAGGCGGTGGTGCGGACAAACCACTGCTCCATCTCTTTGCGTTCGACCGGGGTATCACAACGCCAGCAACAGCCATCGTGAACCTGTTCATTGGCCAATACCGTCATATCGTGTGGGCACCAGTTCACAAAGGACGACTTTTTATAAGCCATGTCCTTGGCCATCAGGCGGGTAAAGAACCATTGTTCCCAACGATAATATTCGGGTTTACAGGTGGTCACCTCACGCTCCCAATCGTAGGCAAAGCCCAGGCTTTTGAGCTGAGTACGCATGTAGTCGATATTTTCCAAGGTCCACTTGGCCGGCGCAACGCCGTGTTTGATGGCCGCATTCTCGGCCGGCATCCCGAAGGCGTCCCAACCCATAGGCTGAATCACATTTTTGCCCAGCATGCGCTGAAAACGACTGATCACATCACCAATGGTATAGTTGCGCACATGGCCCATATGTAAGGCACCGCTAGGATAGGGCAACATCGACAGGCAATAGTACTTCTCCTTATTGGTGTCGACGACGGCCTTAAAGACCTGCTTTTGAGCCCATACTTGCTGGACAGAGCGCTCTATTGCGGCGGGTACGTAACTTGTTTCCATTGATTTTGAAACTCGCATAATGAGGTTATAAAACCCAAGTCTGAAACTCGGATCTACAGAGGCGCCAAGAATAACCCAGACGCCGCCGCTTTAAAACTGATGACAACGGCAAAGGCTGGGTTCAAACTTAACCAGTAGTGCTCTAGCAGCGACAAAGTGACACCCGAACGTCCTGTTCTGGCACTGCCTCAGTCGTTAAATCCTGGATAATAAAACAACAGGAGCACAACCATGAAAACTGTACTAGTCCCCCTAGCAGACGGTTGCGAAGAGCTCGAAGCCGTTGCCATTACCGATATCCTCACCCGAGCCGGTGCCAAGGTAGTCACCGCGGGTCTGCGCCCCGGCCCGATCAAAGCCAGTCGAGGCCTAAAGCTGGTACCCGACACCAGCCTGGCTCAAATCAAAGACCAGCGCTTTGACCTAATTGTCCTGCCCGGCGGTCTACCCGGCTCGATCAGTCTCGCCGAAGACCCAATACTGCACGCCCTATTGCAAGATCAGGACCTCCATAATAGGCCCTTTGCCGCCATCTGTGCGGCGCCCCAAGCTCTGGCCGTCGCCGGCTTACTCACCCAGCGAACGCTAACTTGCTTTCCCGGCGCGCTCGATGCCTTCGATTGCCAATGGACCAATACCGGTGCGGCTATTGAAATAGATGGCAATCTGATTACTGGGCGAGGGCCCGGTGTCGCCATAGACTTTGCCCTCGCGCTGGTGCATCAACTGTTCGGAGCAGAAAAATGTGCCGAGGTGAAACAGGGCCTGGGTATCTAAGATATTGGATTTAAGGATTGTTCCATATTAGAAACAGTGCGGCCAAAAAGATCGGTTGCATTAAAATTAGTAATATCTAATATATATAAATCCAAGTCGTTAGCCCAAGAGGTAATAGCCATGCAGCATTTAGTTGATGTCCGATCTCCTGCCGAGTTTCAAACCGGCCATGCACCCGGTGCAATCAATTTCCCCGTCGAGCAGTTAGCGATCCAGTTGGATGCCGGTTTGGCGATGGCTACCGATGATGAGATCACGGTCTATTGTGCCGCCGGCGGCCGGGCCGGCGTGGCCAAAACGTTGCTGGAGCGAGCCGGATATCTGCACGTAACCAATGGCGGTGGGCTAAGTAATATGCTCTAGAGTTGGCGACACAAAAAAGCCCGAGGTCCATAAGGACCTCGGGCTTTTTTTTTGCGGCCGGCGCTGCGGTTGTTTAGTGACCCAAGATCTGGCTCAAAAACAACTTAGTCCGCTCGTTTTCAGGATTGTCGAAGAAATCCTGCGGATTGTTCTCTTCAATAACTTGACCGGCGTCCATAAAGATCACCCTATCGGCTACTTTACGCGCAAAACCCATTTCGTGGGTTACGCAGATCATGGTCATACCCTCTTCCGCTAGACCGACCATGACATCCAATACCTCGGCGATCATCTCAGGATCGAGCGCCGACGTTGGTTCGTCAAAGAGCATAATCTTCGGCTTCATACAGAGCGACCGCGCAATGGCGACGCGCTGCTGTTGTCCACCGGATAGCTGGCCGGGATACTTCTTAGCCTGGTCCGGAATCTTAACGCGTTCCAGATAATGCATGGCGGTCGCTTCGGCTTCCGCTTTAGGGATCTTACGAACCCACATCGGCGCCAAGGTCAGGTTTTCCAAAATGGTCAAATGCGGAAATAAGTTGAAATGCTGAAAACACATTCCGACTTCCCGACGAACTTCCTCGATGTTCTTAACATCACTGGTCAGCTCGGTGCCATTGACGATGATCTGGCCTTGTTGATGCTCTTCCAGACGGTTAATGCAGCGAATCATGGTGGACTTACCGGAACCTGATGGTCCGCACACAACAATCCGCTCACCCTTCTTCACTGACAAATTAATGTCTTTTAAAACATGAAAATCGCCATACCACTTATGCATCTGGTTGAGCTGGATGACTACTTCTTCCGATAAGTCGCGTTGAACAAATTGAGTCATTACAGAGATTCCTTAATTTCGGTGGCCAGTATCTAAGACACGTTCCAGATGTTGTGAGTAACGGCTCATACTGAAACAAAACACAAAGAAGCCGAGGGCCGCAAAGACGTAGCCTTCAATGGCGAAGCCTAACCAATCGGGATTGGTCGAGGCCAGCTGGGCCATGCCCAACAGATCGAAGAGGCCAATAATCAGGACCAGTGTGGTGTCTTTAAACAAGCCAATAAAGGTATTGACGATGCCAGGGATCACCATTTTCAGTGCCTGCGGCAAAATAATCAGCATGGTGCTTTTCCAGAAGTTCAGACCCAGTGCAGCTGCAGCTTCATACTGACCCTTGGGCATGGCCTGCAAGCCACCGCGGACCACTTCAGCCATATAGGCCGATGAAAACAGCGCCACGCCTATTAGAGCACGCACCAGCTTATCGGGGCTCATCTCTTCTGGGACAAACAACGGAAACATAACCGAGGCCATAAAGAGCACGGTGATCAGTGGGATACCACGCCAAAATTCGATGAAGACCACACAGATTGACTTCACCACCGGCATCTCAGAGCGCCGTCCCAACGCGAGTAAAATACCCAAGGGCAGAGACATCACGATACCGGTAACGGCAATCACCAGGGTTAAGAACAAGCCGCCCCAAACCGAGGTTTCAACCATTTCCAGGCCGAAGCTGCCACCGTAGTAAAGGTAGAAGCAGATAACCGGAAAGACCACGACCAGAAATAGCACCAAGACGGTCTTGATTTGGCGCGATACCGCGTCAAAAAACAGCGGTGCAGCGGCTGCGATCGCTAAAATATAGGACAGATTGATCCGCCATATTTGCTCGTCGGGATAACGACCATAGATGAGCTGCTCGTACCAAACTCGAATAAACACCCAGCAGGCACCCTCACGCGAGCAAGAACTGCGATCCTCGCCGAGCCAGTCTGCGGAAAAAACCGCCCAATTCAAAAAGGGCGGAACCACTAGCCATACCAGATATAAACTGAAAAACGTCAGGATAGCATTCATCGGACTACTAAAAAAACTCGACCGAACCCAATGCAGGGCCCCCACCGAGTGCTTTGGTGGCGGCAAATTGGGGTGGAGTCCAACAGCGTATTTTTGTTCTGTCATTGCAACACTCCTAGCGTTCGACCAAGGCCATTTTCGAGTTATACCAATTCATAAAGAATGAAATGGTCAAACTTAAAAATAGATACACGGCTAATGTCATGCCCATTATTTCAACTGCCTGACCCACCTGATTCAGAGCGGTGCCCGCAAATACGGCGACCAAGTCTGGATAGGCGATGGCGGCTGCCAATGACGAGTTTTTTGTCAAATTGAGATATTGGGACGTTAAGGGCGGAATGATGACCCGCAAGGCTTGCGGTACGACGACCAAGCGAGTTGTCCACGCCGGTTTGATACCCAAGGCAAAGGCCGCTTCGGTTTGACCCTGATCGACCGCGAGTATTCCGGAACGCACGATCTCGGCGATAAAGGAAGACGTATAGATCGACAACGCAAATACCAGCGATGAAAATTCCGGTGTTAGGGACATGCCACCACGAAAGTTAAAGCCCTTCAAGACCGGGATATCCCACGACATTGGGAAACCGTTCAATGCCGCGATCACAAGGGGCAGGCCAATCAACAGGGCCAACGCCGTGCGGTACACTGGAAACAGCTCACCAGTCGCTTCTTGACGTCTTCGGGCCCATTTGAATAGGACCACGGTACCGATAACCGCTAGGACGAAGCCAATAGCAACCCAGCCAAAGCCTGCTTCATAGATGGGTTTCGGGCCAAACAGACCGCGATTGGTGAGAAATAAATTGCTGCCGAATTCGATGGCCTGCTTCGGATTGGGTAAGGGTCGCAAGACCGCAAAGTACCAGAAAAACAGTTGCAACAGCAGAGGGATGTTACGCAGTGTATCGACATAGATGGCCGCTAAACGCGAAATCAGCCAGTTATTCGACAGACGGGCTATACCCATGCTGAAGCCTAGGATAGTAGCGAAAAAGATACCAATGACCGACACCAGAATGGTGTTGAGCAGGCCGACAAAAAAGGAGTCTAAATAGGTAGAGCTCTCATTATAGTCAATGAGTGTTTCTGCAATGGCAAAGCCAGTATTGGTCGATAAAAAACCAAACCCGGAGGCAATTCCCTGAGATGCCAGGTTGGTCATGGTATTGTTTACCAATGAATAACCGATATACAGCACAATAGCTAAGAACACTATTTGAAATGCTAGGGCACGTTTTTCAGGATCTCGCCAAAAAGGGGGTTTAGCCGGAGCGTTAGTAGCATTCAGTTCGCTCACAAAGGGTCTCCCGGAATTCCATATAAACTAATGAGGGTAGAGAAGTCAGCTGACTTACCTAAAGAATTGTGGAGCTTGGCATACAAGGCTGGATTGATCTGTATATTTTTTATTAGTAAACCACCTCGTAACGAGGTGGTTAGGTAGGACCAATCAACTTTTAATCTTTAACGATTAACGAACTGGTGGCGCGTACATGATGCCGCCATTGTTCCAAAGATTGTTCAGGCCACGCGGCAATTCCAAACCGGAAATGTTGCGGTCCCAAATTTCACCGTAGTTACCCACTAGGCGAATAACGTTATAAGACCATTTGGCGTCCAATCCAAGGTTTTCACCTAAAGCACCTTCACGACCAACGAATCGAAGTTCCGCAGGTGTCGCTGAGTTGGAATCAACCAACAGGCGAGAGATGTTTGAAGACGTCAGACCCATTTCTTCAGCTTCAACTGTGGCATTGATAACCCAGCTAACAACGTCGAAGAATTGATCATCACCGTGACGAACTGCGGGTCCGAGTGGTTCTTTAGAGATGATTTCCGGCAGCACTATGTGTGCAGCAGGTTCGGCCAGCTTGGTGCGCTGAGCAGCAAGACCGGAAGCATCGGTGGTGTAAACATCACAACGACCTGAATCGTAAGCCGCAACAACTTCATCTGCCTTAACAAACACAACAGGTTCAAATGTCATGTTGTTGGCACGGAAGTAGTCAGCCAAGTTAACTTCGGTAGTTGTTCCTTGGTTGGTACATACTGAAGCACCGTCCAATTCCAAAGCACTGGTAACACCCAGATCTTTACGAACCATGAAACCCTGGCCGTCATAATAAGTCACGCCGGCAAAGTTGATACCCAAAGACGTATCACGAGTCTGAGTCCAAGTGGTGTTACGCGACAACAAGTCGATTTCACCAGACTGCAGCGCCGTAAAACGCTCAGAAGCCGACAGAGGTGAAAACTTCACCTTAGTGGCATCGCCAAAGATTGCAGCGGCTACGCCGCGACAAAAATCGACGTCGAGACCAGACCACTCACCATTAACATCGGTGTTAGAAAAACCAGGCAAACCCTGGCTAACACCACATTGGACAAAACCCTTAGCTTTTACCTTGTCTAACACTTCTCCAGCCTGGGCCGTAGACATCAAAAGTGATGACGTAAGCGCAACACCTAGAGTCGTTAATAAAGCTTTCTTAATCATGTGAGTCTCCTGAACTTATAATTATTTTCATACACACCTGACATGATCCGAATCATTTTGACTAAGGATATCTATCGGTCTGTACGTCTAGCACGGTTAGATTAGCACGCTTATTTTAAAAATCGAACTGTTTAAAATACAAATGTCTGCTAACGCCCTGCCAATGCCTCACGGCCTGCACACTATTGGTGCGCCTAGCATTTAGGGCTTTTTGGGTGCACTAAGACGCGACAAAAATCCGTTAATCGGTCATGATTCAATCAAAATGATATGTCAACTAAGTGTAAATAGATATATGGAGAACCATTTTTGGTCTAACGGTCGAGGCGAAGCTAAAAAACCCGTCCGAATCTTCGTCATCAATCTAATCGAATTCGATTCAATCGCCCGAATAACGGCAACTGTGGCTTCATCAGCCGGCACCTGAAGACGAGTTTGGGCAATTAAGGCCGTCAGCACCAACCCTTGCCATTGGCAGCGCTACATAAGGGCCAATTGGGCAGTGGTTTTAAAGGTCCAGGCCAAAAAGCGACTGTTTTTTTGGCCCTGGGACATGCTGATCACACGGCGATTCTGCACCGGTAAGGCCGTAATCGATTGCTCCAACGTCTTTAAATGCTCTCGCTTTGACACTAGGCAGGTGAACCAACCCACTTGCGACTGGAATTCAACACTCTCTCGGATCATATTCTGGATAAAACGCAGCTCACCGCCCTGGCACCACAATTCAGCCTGTTGCCCGCCAAAATTGCGGATCGGTTCGGCCGGTCCCGGCTTGGCTTTTTTAAGGTTGTGGAGTTTTCGGCGGGTACCGACCGCAGCATCGGCCAACGACTTATGGAAAGGCGGATTGCACAGCGTTAAGTGAAAACGATCCTCGGGCTTGATACAGCCGTGAAAGATCCGTCCCGGCTGCGCTTGGAGCCTGAGTTCAATCTTCGACTTCAGCACCGGGTTAGCCGCAACCAGAGTTTGGGCCGCCGAAATCGATACCGGATCGATATCGCTCGCCACAAAGCTCCATCCATAGACCTGGCTGCCGATAATCGGATAAATAAGATTGGCACCGGTGCCAATATCGAGAATCCTCGCAGCTCGGCGAGGCTCGGCGCTCTTCAGGCCGAGTAAATCGGCCGCGTAGTGGATGTAATCGGCCCGCCCTGGAATGGGCGGACAGAGGTAGCCTGTTGGAATTGACCAATGCTTAATGCCGTAGAAGTGCGCCAGCAAGGCTCGATTGAGTGCTAGCACCGCCTCCGGGTTGGCGAAGTCAACGGTCAGCTGGTCGACTGGATTCTTGACAAAAAACTTAGCCAAAGGGGGATGGCTGTTCGCCAGTTGCATTAGGTCGTAGCGGCCCTGATGCTTATTACGCGGATGCAGTTGACCGGTTGCGGGCTTCTTAGCAGTCATGACGGCGCCGATCTCTTAGGATAATGGGGGCATCAGATCATAAAGCCGATGCACACACAAACCAGGGCGGCTAATTGCGGCGGAAAAGCAAAACAGCCGACGCTGAATTGGGGAACTTTAGCCCGCCAGCCCTACCCACCGCCAAGGCAAGCAACAGATCCAATAGGCCCTATTCAGTTGCTAGCCTCGCAACATCGACACCAGCGGTGGCGATAGCCCTAGTTAGGCTATGGACGGCTGGCCATTTAATTCGGCACGGGCGCGCTTGATATAGAGAATCATGGCAATTGAAACGCCCAGTGCCACCACAAAAGCACCCGAGAAAATATAGAGGGTCGCCTCATATGAGCCTGTCACGGTATGTAGGTAGGCATTAATTTGTGGCCCGGCCAGACCGGCAAAAGCCCAAGCGGTTAAGATATAGCCGTGAATCGCACCTAGCTCCTTGGTCCCGAATAGATCGCCGATAAAGGCTGGCAAGGTCGCAAAACCGCCGCCATAACAGCTTAAGATGGTAAACACGACAATCTGAAAGGCTACCAGGGAGGTTAGATTGGGTAATAGAATGAAGGCCACAATCTGGATAAGAAAGAACGCCATATAGGTATTGCCACGGCCGATAACATCGGAGAAGGATGCCCAACCGATACGGCCCAGACCATTGAACAGCGACATTAAACCGACCATGGTTGCGGCTTGAGTCGCGGTTAAGCCCATTGTTTCTTGTGCCAAGGGTGACGCTGAATAGATAACGCCAAGACCACAGGAAATATTAATAAACATCATGATCCAGAGGCCATAGAACGGAGCCTTTTTGATGGCTTCGTTAGCCATAAGCTGAGATAAATCCTGAGTAACCGTTCTCTCGCCAGCGTCAACCGCCGCTTGCATACCGGCTGGCAGCCAACCCTGGGGGGGGCGTTCCAAGTAGGACGCGGAGGCAAACATCACTACCAGGTAGACCAGCCCCATGATCAGCCAAGTATAGGCGATACCGCCACCGGCCACGGTGAAGGTCTCAATAATATAGTTAAACACGGGTGCGCCGATCATGGCACCAAAACCAAAACCCATAATCGCTAGACCAGTAGCCAGACCGCGCCGGTCCGGGAACCACTTGACCAGTGTTGATACGGGGGTGATATAACCGATGCCCAGACCGATGCCGCCTAAAACCCCATACCCTAACCAAATGACATAGAGATTCTGAATATAGGCACCCAAGCCGGCGATTAGCATGCCGCCGCCAAAGAAGCTGGCCGCCAAAATGCCCGCCTTGCGGGGGCCGTGACGTTCGACAAAGTGGCCCATAATGGCCGCAGCCATACCTAGAAAAAATATTGCCAAGCTAAACGTCATCGCGATTTCATTGTTTGTCGCCGTGTCTATTAGCTGTCCCAACGGTTTTTTAAATACGCTGAAGGCGTACACTGAACCAATTGAGGCATGCACGCCCACAGCAGATGCTGCGATAAGCCAACGGTTTTTCATGCCGAATCTCCTAGGGGTTTATATCTGCGCAAGAGAATAACCGGTAGGAATATTACAAAGTTGATCGGAATCAACGAACAATCACGTTAAGAATGTAGTGATAATTACATTGTCATGAGTCCTATTGAACTGAATCGGCTGATCAAGCCAGCATGGCCGAGCATGAGTTTGGGAGCTAAACGGATCACCGAGCCCGGTTGCTGTTGACACCGGTAAAATTGACAACCATTTCGTTGCTGTTAGCCTTTGGGTCACTCAGCTCACTAAGTATCAGCCAACAATGATAAATCTATCGGCCCAAACACTAAGGCGATCATGCGTTTTCGGTACGGGTTCACTGCTCGCTCGATTTGCCTTGGCTCTTATGTTGCTTGTCGCCCATCCAGTTTCAGCCGCTAACGCAGATGCCTTCTGGCTCGATGACAGCCTTAGTGACTCCTCAACCGGCTGGCGTGAATTGCTCGCATTGGAACCTGGGCAACTGATTGCGCGCGCGGATAGGTTGCCGCGAACGGGCGGTACTTTTTGGCATCTGATGTCGGCCCAGGTCCTGGCCGACAAACCGCTGGTGATCGATTTTAAAAACTCCTCGGTAGTTGGTCTGTTCAGTCATTTTGTGATCGACGCACACGGTGAGGCAGTTGCGGCCTACCATGGCGGCATTCAAAGTACCGAGGTGAATGGTTATTTCTTACGCCATGGCCGCGCCCTGTCGGTGCCGCCCGGTCAATATCGTATTTTTACCCGTATGAGTACGCCCTTTTCAATGGGCCAACCCACTCCAGCCCTCTATGACCAGGCATCCTATCAAGAATCGATCAAGCTCAGTAATGGCCTAACCTTGATGGCGCTGGGCATGTTCCTGGCTCTGGGTCTGTATTACCTCATCCTCGGGTTGGTGCGCCATCATCTAGCCGACTTTTTCTACTCGATGTTTATCTTCGGCAACCTCATTTACAACGCGACCGCATTAAATGTCTTCAGTGATATATTCGCTTGGCCAATCATCTATAGCATCAGCTTAACCGTCATGGCGTCCAACCTTGCCTACATGGGCTTTGTGATGTGTTTGCTTGGCATCGCCCCACACCGCACCCCTTGGCTGTACAAAGCTGGCCTATTATCAATTGCGACAATTGCCTCATTTTGGCTGCTGTTACCGTTATTACCTCAATACAGCTATCAGTTTGCGGGCCTTGGAGCCGTGATCTTTGCTCTCTATGGCTTAACTGCCGGCATTGCCCTGACGCGTCGGGGTCACAAGACGGCACGCTATTATCTGATTGCCAATATTGCCTTTATTATCGTTGCCTTTGGGATTCCGCTCTTTCTTTCCCTCACGACACAACTCCAGACCAATTCCATTCTATTTGTTGAACACCTGGGCTTGATCGCCGTTGCCATAGAAGTCGTGTTGTTATCCTTAGTGTTGGGCCATCAACTGAATATTATTTACCTTGAAAAATCCGCTAGCCTGCTTGCTGCTCGAGAGGCGATCTTCGCTGCCGATCAGGCAGTGCGTAGCAAGGAGCGATTCTTGGCAAACATCAGTCATGAATTACGCACCCCGCTCACTGCCATTCGAGGCTCGGTCGAACTGTTAAACGAACAGGTCGACAAACCGAAGAAATTGGCACACTTGGCCGTAATTGACCATGCTTCGTCGTTTCTTCTGTTCCTAATTAACGATATTTTGGATCTTGCCAAACTAAAGGACAACAAGCTTACGATTGACAATCAGCCCTTTAATATTCAATCCCTGGCCGAGCAAATCGCCCGCATCTATGCCGCTGGCTTTGGTAACAATCCCGCAGCCAGGTTCGAACTGATCATTGCGCCCGAACTGCCAAAGTGGATCATAGGCGATCAACAACGCATCGAACAGGTCATTGCCAATCTACTCAGTAACGCCTTTAAATTTGCCCCCCAAGGCACGGTGACACTCGAGCTTTCAGTCGACATACGGTCTCAACTGGTTAAAATTTCAGTCATCGACAATGGCATCGGCATGGATCCCAAGAGCGTACAGGACATGTTTAGACCCTTT
The DNA here is from genome assembly GCF_982785585.1 of Reinekea sp. Classification (NCBI taxonomy): domain Bacteria; kingdom Pseudomonadati; phylum Pseudomonadota; class Gammaproteobacteria; order Oceanospirillales; family Saccharospirillaceae; genus Reinekea; species Reinekea sp. Next base: position 19,411 of record NZ_CEYAVF010000011.1, read on the forward strand.
TCGCAGGCGGATTCATCGACGTCAAGACTCTATGGCGGAACCGGTTTAGGCCTGACCATTGCACGCGATCTGGTTGAGCTGATGGCGGGGCAGATCGGTGCGGAAAGCCAATTGGGCCTAGGCAGCCAGGTTTGGTTCACCTTGCCACTTATTGTCGCGCCGGCACCCGCAGGCCCTCTCGAGGAGGCAGTACAGCCTAGCCAACCCGACTTTGAGGGACGTCGCATCGTTGTTGTTGATGATAATGAAGTCAATTTAAAAGTGGTCTGTGGCTTGTTGAAACGCCTCAACATCGAGATTAAACCCTTTAGTCGGGCTCAAGCGGCTCTGGACTATGTGGGCCAACATCCTATCGATCTGGTCATTATGGATATACAAATGCCCGAAATGGATGGATTAACGGCAACAAAAACTTTACGCGAGCGCGGCTTCACCCAGCCTATTATCGCCTTCACGGCGAACTCAAGCGAACAGGATCGACAGGACTGCCTGGTCGCCGGGACAGATGATATTTTAGTGAAGCCAATCAAGCGGCAAGCATTGGTCGATATGCTGTTGAAGTGGCCCGTTACCCGCTAACAACGTGGGGGAAATAAATAACTGCTTTTGCCCGTGCCACGATACACCACCAGACCCAGCCATTCGTGTAAAACCCGCTCCAGCTCCTGCAGATGCTTGGCCAGTTGCCAATTAGGACGCCAGGACAGGCCGGCATAGTAGTGGTCCACCGGGTAGGGCGTGACCGACCAACCTTGCTGGCAAAAGACCCCCACCGAGCGTGGCATATGGTATGCGCTGGTGATCAACCACCAGCGCTCGCCGATTTTGGGGGTCACCAGTCGCTTGCTGAAGCGAGCGTTTTCATCGGTGTTGCGACTCTCGTTTTCCAACGTTAAGCGCGTCTGGTCGAGACCAAAATCCCGATACAGAGCCTGTGCCCAATGAGCTTCCTTCAGCCCTTGACTAAACACGCGGCCCGATCCGCCGGTAAAGACTAGCTTAGCAGCCGGATAGCGCTCGGCCAGCATCAGAAAGGCCAGCTCGCGTTCCGCGGCGTGATTCAACTCCCATTGTTGCCAATAATCGGCTTGCTCGGTCTGCCATGCCCCACCAAGCACGATAATGCCATCGGGAGCCGGTGCATCCGGCACAGGAATCGCACTATAGGATTCTAATGGCTCAGCCAACCATTGGCCGACCGGATAGGCACCAATCATTAAAATAAGCCCGATCTCTAGAGCCCAAGTACAGCGCGCCCATATCAGCCACCCTAAGCGGTTCAATAAAAGCGCCAGCAGCGGGATCAACACAAGCCAATTGGCCGGTGAAATGAACATCCAGATCAGTTTTGAGGCGATAAAGAAGAGGTTATCCAATCGACATTCCCTTGCTTAAGGACGACACCCCAGGCGGGCGCTAGGATACCAACGGACGAATATGCACAAGGTGGTTGAGCGAGATCGCCGTCGATTCACGAAGAGGACTCCGCCACGACACCTGAAGGATCGGGACGGAGTATAGCTCGGTTTAGAGCGGACTACGGCCTTTGGCGGCAGCAATCTTTAAGCGTAAGGCGTTCAGTTTAATGAAACCCTCAGCGTCTTTCTGGTTGTAAGCGCCGGCGTCGTCTTCCATGGTCGCCATTTTCTCATCAAACAGGCTGTCGTCGGATTTACGGCCCACCACGGTCACATTGCCCTTGTAGAGCTTCAAGCGGACTGTGCCATTAACCGGCTCTTGCGAGGCGTCGATCATCTTCTGCAACAATTGACGCTCCGGGCTCCACCAATAGCCGTTATAGATCAGCTCGGCGTATTTCGGCATCAGGCTGTCTTTTAAATGAGCAACCTCGCGATCCAGGGTAATGGATTCGATGGCACGATGAGCACGCATCATGATGGTGCCACCGGGTGTTTCATAACAACCGCGTGCTTTCATACCAACATAGCGATTCTCGACCAGATCCAGACGTCCGATACCGTTGTCGCCACCAACCTTATTCAGATAGGTCAGGACTTCGGCCGGAGTCATTGCCTGGTCATCGATGGCGACAATGTCACCGGTGAGGTACGACAGTTCAATATAGGTGGCTTGATCGGGGGCCGCTTCGGGGCTGACACTCCAGCGCCACATCTCTTCCTCGGCTTCGGTCCATGGATCTTCCAGGATGCCACTTTCATAGGAAATATGCAGCAGGTTGGCATCCATCGAATAGGGCGATTTTTTGCCCGCCTTGTTGAAATCGACCGGGATATCATGTTTGGCGCAATAGTCCATCAGCGTTTCACGCGACGTCAGATCCCATTCACGCCAAGGCGCAATCACCTTCACACCGGGCTTCAAGGCATAGGCACCCAACTCAAAGCGAACCTGATCGTTACCCTTACCGGTGGCACCATGAGAGATAGCATCCGCACCGGTTTCATTGGCGATTTCGATTAATCGCTTGGCGATCAGGGGCCGGGCAATAGAGGTGCCGAGTAAGTACTCACCCTCATAGATGGCATTGGCGCGAAACATCGGGAAAACGAAGTCACGGACGAATTCTTCACGCAAGTCTTCGATGTAGATTTCTTTGATGCCCAGGGCTTTAGCCTTGGCGCGGGCGGGCTCAACCTCTTCACCCTGACCCAGGTCGGCGGTAAAGGTGACCACTTCACATTTATAAGTCTCAGTAATCCATTTAGCGATCACCGAGGTATCGAGACCGCCAGAATAGGCCAACACAACTTTTTTAATATCTGACATATGCACTCCCGGCATTGAGTTCAGTTAATTTCGGGCACATTGTATGGATTGACGTCGCCAAGCACCAGTAAAATGCCGACAATAACCTGTTTCATCCGGCCTATTGGTACGCCATGAAAAAGCGAGCCCTAAGCTCGCCCTGTTGATTGCGTTGATACCCGTCAATTCAGGATCAATCCGATTCGTCATGGCCGTCATCGAGGCCCAGCTCTTTGATCTTACGGGTCAGGGTGTTACGACCCCAGCCGAGCAATTCGGCGGCGTCCCGACGCCGACCCGCGGTGTGTTTCAGCGCGGTTTCAATCATCACCCGTTCAAAGGCGGGGATCGCCAGATCAAGAATACGGTTCTCGCCGCGGGCTAACTCACGATCAGTCCAGTTGCGCAGCGATTGTTCCCAGTTCTCATGACCGCCACCCGGCGTAACCTCCTCGACCAGCTCCGGCGGCAAGTCATTCACCAAGACTTCCCGGCCCGAGGCCATCACGGTAATCCAGCGGCAAATATTTTCCAGCTGGCGGACGTTACCGGGCCAGGGCAACCGGGTCAGGTAAGACTGGGTATCCGGTCGCAAGGTTTTGGCCTCGACGCCCAGTTCTTTGGCCGCCTTGTGCAGGAAGAAGTCGAGTAACTTAGGAATATCCTCCTGCCGATCGGACAATTTGGGGATGTGAATTCGAATCACATTCAAGCGGTGAAACAAATCTTCACGAAAACGCCCGTCTTCGACCAGCTGCTCAAGGTTTTGATGGGTTGCGGCAATGATGCGCACATCCACCTTGATCGGCAAATGCCCACCGACCCGGTAAAATTCGCTGTCGGACAGCACCCGCAACAGACGCGTCTGAGTTTCAGCCGGCATATCGCCGATCTCATCGAGAAACAGCGTGCCACCATCGGCCTGTTCAAAGCGGCCGCGACGTAAATTCTGCGCCCCGGTAAAGGCGCCCTTCTCGTGGCCAAACAGTTCCGATTCCATCAGATCACGGGGGATGGCCGCCATATTCAGGGCAATAAAGGGCTCGGTCTTACGCGGACTGTGCCGGTGCAGGGCCTGAGCCACCAATTCTTTACCGGTACCGGACTCACCATTGATCAATACAGTTATATTGCTTTGCGATAAACGCCCGATGGCTCGAAACACTTCCTGCATGGCCGGCGCTTCACCGATAATTTCAGTTGGCGACTCCTCAACAAAAACCGCTTCTTTGGGTTGGTGCTTCGCTCGGTGCTCGATTGCTCGCTCGACCAAGGCCAACGCCTCGTCGACATCAAATGGCTTGGGTAAATACTCGAAGGCGCCGCCCTGAAACGACGACACCGCGCTGTCTAGGTCAGAATGGGCAGTCATAATAATCACCGGGATATCGGGATGCTCTTCCTGCATCCGCGCCAACAACTCCAGCCCGCCCATGCCATCCATACGCACGTCGCTGATAATGACATCGGGGGTCTGGGTCGATATCTTGCGCAGCAGGGCTTCACCACTTTCGAACACCGAGCAATCATGGCCCTGTTTGCTGATAGCGCGTTCCAACACCCAGCGGATAGAACGGTCGTCATCAACCACCCAGATAGTCTTGGTCTTACTCATCTATTGTCTCCAAGGGAAGATGGACGGTAAATAATGTCTGCCCCGCTTCGCTTTCACACGCTACGGAACCATTGTGTAATTCAACCAACTGTTGCACCAGCGATAAACCCAAGCCCGTGCCCGAGGCACGACCGGAGATCATCGGATAGAATATTTTTTCCAGCATATCGCGCTCAATGCCAGGGCCATTGTCGATTACATCGATACGCGCAACGATACGGTGGCGTTTTTGTCGGATGGTATATTGGCGCACGGTACGGGATCGGAAGCGAATTACCGCAGCCGATTGATCGCTTTCCGACAGGGCCTGCAGGGCATTGCGGGCGATATTGAGAAAGACCTGGATCAGTTGTGCCTCGTCCCCGAGAAACTCCGGAATGCTCGGATCGTAGTCGCGAATCAGGGTCACACGATCACCTGCTTCGGCCTTGATAAGCGCCAATACACGCTCTAGGACCTGATGAATATTCAATTGCGAGAAGGCCGGCATCTGGTGACTGCCCAATAACCGGTCGACCAAATTACGCAATCGATCGGCTTCCTTGATGATTACCCGGGTGTACTCCTGCAGCTCATCACTGGGCAATTCGCTCGCCAATAGCTGGGCGGCACCGCGAATACCACCGAGCGGATTCTTGATTTCATGCGCCAGGCCGCGCACCAAATGCCGACTGGTCTCGGTATGATCCACTCGACCCTCATCGCGGCTGATGCGCACCGATCGGTCGGCCGGTACCATTTCCACAATTAGGTGTATTTGGTTCCTATCCATAACGGGACTGACAATAAAGTCGAGTGTCAGGAGTTCTCGGCTCTGCATCTGCCAGCTGGCCGAGCGCACCGATACCGAAGCGCCCTCCTGAACAACCGACGCCAGCAGAGACCGAATTTCATCCGGTTGGGCAAACAGGCTATCAAAGGCATGGCCGAGCAGTTGTTTTTCGGAACGCACCAGTAGGAGTTCGGCGGCAGAGTTAATATGCTCCACGACACAGGACCCATCCAGCACCACTACTGCCGTATATTGATGTGCCATAATGCGTCGAAATGCTGAATCCTTATCCACCAAGGTAATCATCCTAGTCTGAGTATGAGTGAGAAACGCAAGAAACAGGCCAGTCCGCTACTCATGCAGTATTATTTGATGCGAGCAAGGCCTAGAGCGAACAAAGCCAGCGAGGGGCGGGAACTTGTGTTCTGGGGTCTGTTTAAAATGGCGCGGATAAATGCCCAGAGCTACAAAAGAGTTGACCCCGTTTGCACAATCAAGGTGCCTAAATTAGACCGAGGCACCAATATAGAGCAATAAGAAACAAATGTGCACTAAAATAGCGCATTGAATAAGCACACCAAGGCCCGCAATAGGTTGCAATGCTGGGACGAAGGTAGAGGTGTTAACCGTTTTTTCGAGCGATGAAGAAGCCTGAATGAGGGGTGAGGCGCAAATATCCCCTGACCACCATGGCGTCACTAATAGCGGCATGGATCTCGTCGTAATGCTCCGTCACCCACTCGGCCAGACTACTCTTCATGGTTTTCAACAGATAATCCATTACCGGTTCTGCGGAGTTGACGTGCAGACTGTTGTCATATTCAAACTGGTCTACTTGCTGAAAGTGGCGCTGCAAGATGCCACCGCCATTTTCCAAACCAAAGCAGTTGGCCCATGTCTCGGCGCCCCAGGTCAAATCCTGCTGCTTTAACCTTAATAAAGTGGCCAATTCATGCAGATGGTCCTGCCCCACTGTCGAGCAAATCAGCAGTCCGTCGGACGTCAGCAAGCGGGTCACTGAGGCCAGCAGTCCGTCGATTTCCTGTGCGTAAAACAGATTGTGATTGGCGATAACCACATCAAAAGGGCCCGCGACCTTGGCTAACTCATTAAAATCCAGCGTTTCAAATTCAAGGCTCGCGGCTAGGTTGCTTAGCGGCTCGAGCTTTTGTTGGGCTGACGACAAGATATCCTGAGAAATATCGGTCAGGGTCAGCGCGCAGTTTGACCAGCGCGGTAATAGAGACTGCCAAAAGCCACCGCTGCCGCAACCCAGCTCCAGCACCCTTTTCCCGGCGAGGGAGGGCAACATCCCGGCCTGCCACTGAAAAAAGGTTTGCGTACCCGTGGAAAAATCATACAAGCGAATGCGCGTTTCATTTTCTTCATTAACAGACTGTTCTAATGACTGAATCACGGTGCTTCCTCTGGCGAGTGTTTCGATTTTTAAATGACTCTTGTGCGCTAAACACACAGAAGGCACCTTTTGGGGGCTTGCTCTTAGCCGTTGGTAGCACTCAATATCTCACCCTGGCGGGAACATCTAAACAACCCATAGGTTCTATTTATGGCCCCAGTGCTAGCGGAACGGGTCCTCTTAAATAACGCCGGCATACCTTTAAGGGGCTCGATTTCATTAGCCTACAGCAAGGCAGTGAGGCCGCCCTAAAGCTTGCATTTGGCCCAAGGAGCACCACTATTATTGGGTTCGCTAGCCCTGAATGCAGCACGACCCGCAACCCCAGTGGTATGCTATGACCTGTGCGCACGCGGGTCACCCAAGTGATAGTTTCGCTCACTATAGCGCTCTTCGATGAACCAGATTGACACGCATGGGTGGTTTGACGGTCAGCATACTTATATAATCGCCCTCAGCAAGTGGTTTTGGTCAATAAACCGGCCACCCGTCCAGAAAGATTAACCTCACTTTCATACAGAGAGATTGTCATGAGTCGCCAGGCGACAGTAGAACGCAACACTAACGAAACCCAGATTCGGGTGTCGATCAATCTAGACGGCACCGGCAAGGCGACGCTCAATTCGTCTATCCCTTTTCTGGACCATATGCTCGATCAGATTGCTCGCCACGGGCTTTTTGACCTAGACGTCTATTGTGACGGTGATAATCAAATAGATGATCACCATAGCGCCGAAGATGTGGGCATTACCCTGGGGCAAGCCTTTGCCAAGGCCGTTGGCGACAAGAAAGGCCTGACCCGTTACGGTCACAGCTATGTCCCGCTAGATGAGGCGCTGTCCCGCGTGGTGGTCGATTTATCCGGCCGACCGGGCCTAGAATTTGATTGCACCTTCGTCCGAGCCAGTATTGGCACCTTTGACGTCGATCTGTTCGTCGAGTTCTTTCAAGGTTTCGTCAACCATGCCCTAGTCTCTCTGCATATAGACAATCTAAAAGGTCGCAACGCGCATCACCAGGCTGAGACGATCTTCAAGGCCTTTGGACGAGCCTTACGAACGGCCGTGTCCGTCGATGAACGACAAGCTGGCGCAATTCCGTCCACTAAAGGCGTGCTGTAATAGTTCCGCTGGACCGGTCGGTCATCTCTGCCTGACCGGCCGCACTGTTTTTGGAGTTCGAATTGAGCAAACACCTCCTGACCATTATCGACTACGGCATGGGCAACCTGCACTCGGTTGCCAAAGCCCTAGAGCATGTGGCACCCAATTTTCAGGTTGAAATTACTGCAGATAAGGCGCGTATCGCCGCTGCCGATCACGTGATATTGCCCGGCGTCGGTGCCATCCGCGATTGCATGGCGGAAATACGCGCGCAGGGCGTCGACACGCTGGTGCGCGACGTTCTGGCCAGCGGCACGCCCTTTTTGGGCATCTGTGTCGGCATGCAGGCGCTGATGCACTCCAGTGATGAAAACGGGGGCGTGGCTGGTCTCAACACCTTCCCCGGTCGGGTCCATTGTTTCCCGAAAGATGCGCTCGATGTCCACGATTTACCGATGAAAGTGCCCCATATGGGTTGGAATAACGTCTATCAACAAGCCGAACACCCGCTCTGGCAGGGCATTGAGTCAGGGGAGCGCTTCTATTTTGTCCACAGCTACTATGTTGAGCCACAACCGGCCTACACCATTGGTACCTGCCACTATGGACCCGAGTTTGCGGCGATGGTGGGCCGCGACAACCTGTTTGCCACTCAATTCCATCCGGAGAAAAGCCATACCGCCGGCTTGCAGCTACTCAAAAACTTTACCGACTGGAATGGGCGCCTGTAACCCACCGACTGATTTTTTCAATAGGACACATCATGCTGATTATCCCTGCCATCGATTTAAAAGACGGCCACTGCGTTCGCCTTCTGCAAGGGCGTATGGAAGACGCCACCGTGTTTGGTGCCGATCCGGTTGCCATGGCGACCCGCTGGGTCGAGGCTGGCTGCAAGCGTTTGCATTTGGTGGACCTCAATGGCGCCTTCGAAGGCGCGCCGATCCATGCCGATGCCGTGCTTCGGATTGCGCAGAAATATCCCAAGTTACCGATTCAGATTGGTGGCGGTATTCGTTCGCTCGAGACCATAGCCCATTATATCGAGGCCGGTGTCAGCTGGTGCATCATCGGTACTAAGGCCCTGCAGGATCCGGATTTTGTAAAGGCGGCCTGTAAGCAATTCCCGGGCAAAATCATAGTGGGCATCGACGCCAAAGACGGCTGGGTGGCGACCGACGGTTGGGCCGACATCAGTAACGTCAAGGCTACCGACCTGGCCGTCGGTTTTGCCGACGCCGGCGTCAGTGCCATCGTCTACACCGATATTAGCCGGGATGGCATGATGCAAGGCGTCAATTGGCCGGCCACTCAAGCCTTGGCGGCTGCATGTGGAATACCGGTCATCGCCTCGGGTGGCGTCACCAATATGAACGATGTCACCGAGCTGTGCCAGCATGCCCAGAGCGGCATCGCCGGTGCCATTACCGGTCGTGCCATCTATGAAGGTACGCTGGATTTAAGCGCGGCCCAACAGTACTGCGATCGTTATACAAGCGCATAACAGGGAATCAAGATGCCATTAGCCAAACGAATTATTCCATGCTTGGATGTCGATCGGGGCCGAGTCGTTAAGGGTGTCAACTTCCTTAATATCCGCGACGCCGGGGACCCGGTCGAGGTCGCCAAACGCTATAACGAGCAGGGTGCCGACGAAATCACCATGCTCGACATCACCGCCACCCACGAAGGTCGCGGTACCATGATCGAGACGGTGCGTGCCATCGCCGGGCAGGTCTTTATCCCGCTGACGGTCGGCGGTGGCATTCGTACCGTCGCCGATATCCGCGCCATGCTCAATGCCGGCGCCGACAAGATTGGCATTAACTCGGCCGCCATCAGCAACCCAGCCTTTGTCCGCGAAGCCTCGGAGCGCTTCGGCGCCCAATGTATTGTGGTCGCCATCGATGCCAAACGCGTCGATGACCACTGGGAAATTTTTACCCATGGTGGCCGCAAGGCGACCGGCATAAACGCCGTTGAGTGGGCCATCCGCATGCAGGCGTATGGTGCGGGCGAATTGCTGTTGACCAGCATGGACCGAGATGGCGCCAAAAGCGGCTTCGACCTGGCCCTGACGCGCGCAATATCCGATGCGGTATCGATACCGGTGATCGCCAGTGGCGGTGTCGGCACCTTGGAGCACCTGGCCGAGGGCGTTAATCTGGGACATGCCGATGCCGTGCTAGCGGCCAGTATCTTTCACTTCGGGGAATTCACCATCGCCGATGCGAAGCGACATATGGCGTCACGCAATATTGAGATGCGCCGCTAAGAACCCTTCGGCCGAGCGCTCACCCACCTCGTGGTTAGCACACGGCCCTATTCCTGACTTTTGGTACTTAATTTCCATTTCCGGTTAAATACGCCCTACTGACCCTATCAAAAGTTGCTTAAGCACACTAAAATAGCCCCAATTATTAATTTCAGGCCCTTTTAATGTAATTTCATTACATTTTACGGCCCCAGATCGGATACCAAATAGCCTGTTTTTGATCCATTCACAGGCATTGAACTCTAGAGGCAGTCCTCCCATGATCAAGAAAATCGGTGTACTTACCAGCGGTGGCGATGCCCCAGGTATGAATGCGGCAGTTCGAGCGGTGGTTCGAACCGCTATTGCTAAGGGCATTGAAGTTTACGGCATCTATGACGGTTACTTAGGTTTGCATGAAGGTCGTATTAAGAAGCTCGAACGGCACAACGTCTCCGACATGATCAATCGAGGCGGTACCTTTCTCGGATCGGCACGTTTTCCGGAATTCAAAGAAGAGTCGGTACGCCACACCGCGATCGCCAATATGCGCAAGCTCGATATTGAGGCGCTGGTGGTCGTAGGAGGCGACGGCTCCTACATGGGTGCGAAGAAAATGACCGAAATGGGTTTTCCCTGTATCGGCCTGCCCGGCACCATCGACAATGATATCGCCGGCACCGACTATACCATCGGCTTTCATACCGCCTTAAATACAGTCCTAGATGCCATCGACCGATTGCGGGATACCAGTTCGTCACACAATCGTATTTCAATAGTCGAAATCATGGGTCGTCATTGTGGCGACTTAACCATGATGGCGGCCATCGGGGGCGGTGCGGAATTCACCATCATCCCCGAAAAGGGTTACAACGAAGACGAGTTGGTCGCCAGCATCGTCAGTGATGTCGAAAAAGGTAAAAAACACGCCATTATCGCGATCACCGAACACATCACCAATGTCGCGGACCTGGCAATGGTAATCGAAAAACGCACCCACTTGGAAACCCGCGCCACAATCTTGGGTCACACCCAACGTGGCGGTTCGCCGTGCGCATTCGATCGAATTATGGCCAGTGAAATGGGCGCCTTTGCCGTGGAATTATTAATACAGGGTGAAGCCGGCCGCTGTGTTGGCATACAGAGTAATAAACTCACCCACCACGATATTATCGATGCCATCGAGAATATGGCTCGACCCTTTAATCAGTCCATCTACGACCTCACCAAAATCCTCTCCTAATGCCTTGGGGCTAAGCCTCAATAAGAAGAGAATCCACCCTCGATGGGTTTTCTTCAACCCCAGTGAGAAAGAAATATTGCGTAATTTCGCTCCCAGATTGCACTTCGCAGGCATCCCAGGGGAGAAATTCAATTGCGTAATTTAACTACATGAAAATAGCCCTAAGCCAGGTTTTTGTTGACTCAGATCAAACGGAGTCGACCTAAGAGATCGATAATAACGCCAGACAAAATTTGTAGAGCGTGTTGAAGTCTTTTTGGCTCGATGAATCCATGAAAGCTGTAATAAAACTATTTTTTCAGTCATGGTTAAAACATTGATGTAAGCCAAAATATCGTCAACAAATGAAGGTAGTCTGTTATCACTCTCTGGCTGTAGGAAAAGACCTTAAAGCGACTTCTTGAGCAGAGATAATAGTGCTGGTGTTGGCCTATAACTCTTGAAACCAGTTTTAATCGTTTCAAGATTTCACTTAGCTCGGCTTTTTTCCTACCTTTTTTTCAGACGCTCCTGCTCTTAGTTTTAAAATTTTCTATGCTTATAGAAACGTTGCGGAGAAAAACCTATGTACCGAAAACAGGCAGACCACACCATCAATACCCAAACCACACCGTGGGATGGATTCCACTCCGGACTTTGGCAACGCGACGTGGATGTGCGCGATTTTATCCAACAAAACTATCGTCCGTACACCGGCGACGCCCGTTTTTTGGTCGGTGCGACTACCCGCACCAAAGATGTCTGGGCGCTCGTTCTGGATCTAATGAAAGAAGAACAACGGCTGCAGGGCCCACTGGACTTTGATACCGATTTACCGAGCACCATCACCTCCCACCAACCTGGCTACATCAATAAAGATCTCGAGCGCGTCGTCGGCCTGCAGACCGATGCACCCCTTAAGCGGGGCATGGTCGCCAACGCCGGCATCCGCATGGTGGAGGCGTCCTGTGATGCCTATGGTCGAAAGCTGGACCCAATGATCAATAAAATTTTCACCCAGTATCGTAAAACCCATAATGCTGGCGTGTTCGATGGCTACACCCCCGAAATGGTACGTTGCCGAAAGGCCGGCGTGGTGACCGGTTTGCCCGATGCCTATGGCCGTGGTCGGATCATTGGCGATTACCGCCGCGTCGCGTTGTATGGAACCGAGCGCTTAATTGAAGATAAAAAGAATCAGAAAACTTCGCTCGATAATGAGCAGATGACCGAAGCGGTAATACGTTTGCGCGAGGAGCTGTCCGAGCAGATTCGGGCCCTGCAAGAAATGACCGCCATGGCGGAAAGCTACGGCTTCGATATCAGCCTGCCGGCCCAAAACGCCCATGAAGCGATACAGTGGACCTACTTTGCCTACCTTGCCGCGATAAAAAGCCAAAACGGCGCCGCGATGAGCTTTGGTCGCGTTTCAACCTTCCTCGATATCTACATTGAACGTGACCTGGCCTGCGGCGCCCTGTCCGAAGAGCTGGCCCAGGAATTGATCGACGATCTGGTGATTAAGCTGCGCATGGTGCGCTTCCTACGGACTCCTGAATACGATGGTCTGTTTTCCGGCGATCCCACCTGGGTCACCGAGTCGATCGGCGGGATGGGCGAAGACGGGCGAGCCTTGGTGACCAAGACCAGCTTCCGCATGTTAAACAGCCTCTATACCCTCGGTGCTGCGCCGGAGCCAAACCTGACGGTGTTATGGAGCGACGCCATGCCCAAGGGCTTCAAGGACTTCTGCTCCAAGGTGTCAATCGATACCAGCTCAATTCAGTATGAGAACGATGACCTGATGCGCGCCAAGTTTGGCGACGACTATGGTATCGCCTGCTGTGTATCAGCGATGCGCATCGGCAAACAGATGCAGTTCTTTGGTGCGCGTTGTAATCTGGCCAAGACCATGCTTTATGGTATTAACGGTGGCATGGACGAAAAAATTAACCTGCAAGTCGGACCAAAAAAAGACGTCCTGGCCGGGGACTATCTGGACTACGACACCGTCTGGGCACGCTTCGATGAGTACATGGCCTGGATCGCCCGGACCTATGTCAATACGCTCAATGTGATCCACTTTATGCACGACAAGTATTGCTATGAAGCATCACAGATGGCCCTGCACGATCGGGACGTAGTGCGCACCATGGCCTGTGGCATCGCCGGCCTGTCGGTCGTGGCCGATTCCTTGAGTGCGATCAAATTTGCCAAGGTGAAGGCCATCCGCAACGCCGATGGTTATATTACCGACTTTGCCACCGAAGGCGATTACCCCAAGTTCGGCAACAACGATGACCGGGTCGATGAATTGGCGCAAATGGTGGTGACTCGCTTTATGGATCATGTCCGGCAAACGCCGACCTACCGGGATGCTACGCCCACTCAATCGATCCTGACCATTACGTCGAATGTCGTCTACGGCAAGAAAACCGGCAATACCCCGGACGGCCGTAAAACCGGGCAGCCCTTTGCACCGGGTGCGAACCCGATGCATGGCCGGGATCAAAAGGGTGCTCTGGCCTCGCTGCTGAGCGTGGCTAAGCTGCCCTATGACGATGCCGAGGATGGTATTTCCTACACCATGTCTCTAGTCCCAGCGTCCCTCGGCAAAGACGAGACCAGCAAGGTCGGCAACCTTACCGGCATGCTCGATGGCTATTTTGGCGCCAAGGGTCACCATATTAATGTCAACGTCTTGAATCGGGAAATGCTCCAGGATGCCATGGAACACCCGGAAAACTATCCCCAACTGACCATTCGCGTGTCCGGCTATGCAGTGAACTTTGTCAAGCTGACGCGTGAACAGCAGATGGATGTCATCACTCGGACCTTTCACAGCCAGGTATAGACAGGCCGCTGTCGGGGTTAACGATTCGACTATAAGGGCGCCGAGCGCCCTTTTTATGACTTGGCGGTTAACGGCCGACACCGGATGCATATCTTCGGTCGGCTAAGACGGCCTAACGAATAAGGTATAGAGCCCCAAGGTTTCGATCACCCATGCGCTTGGATGGCAATCTAAAGTCAAAAAAATGGGCTATGCTAAAACTGACCCGTTTATACAGTCCAATGCCAGTGGCCGCTTATTATCTAACAAAAATCCCCCCTCTGTTTGCTGTTGTGCTTCTTGCAATACTCTTGGTTAAGTTGGACTTTCTGACTGAACGCACAGCGAGTGCCCATGCGCTGGATGCACAGTTGGTTCGGCTTGAACAGGTTACCAACAACCTGGCCTTTGCCGTCAGCCAGCTTGTCGGCCACACTCAAAAGAAGACAAATGGTGCCGACTTGCTCAGCCATCTTATGCAACCCGGTGCTTTTGAGCTGGCCCTGAACAGTGCTTACCTACTTTTAGCTGATGGCACCTACTATCGCTTTAATGGCGGCAACCCGGTGCAACACTATTTGGTGACCCAGGACGACACCGATGCTGCGGCGCGCCCGCTGAGTCTAGTCGGCACATCAATATGGCGCTACTACTTTGACGCCGAGCGCCGGCTCGACTGGCGCATTTGGCCGGACCCGTTTAACCGCTCCCTGTTGGTGCTAACCCTACCGGTGGCAACCGATATTAGCAGTCGGCCACAACTGCTGGCGATCAGCTTCGAACCGGCTCAGTGGCTGGCGGCCCTAGGTCCTAAGTTGAATTTGGCCATTAGAGTTCAGGAGGACATCCTCTACGACACCTCAGATTACCCGAGCCAAGTCACGGCCTTAGTCGCCACTGTCGGCTGGAGCGATCCGGCCTTGTCCTTTCAACACTGGCATCGAGCGCAGCCCTGGCGCTATCTTTATATAGGCTTGGCGGTATCGGCCCTACTCATGCTGATAATCAAACTGATCGAAACGCCACAGAGACAACTGCAACAGGACCTGAGGCAGGCCCTAAAGATCAAGGCTTTTAGCCTACATTACCAGGCCATTGTCGAGCTCAACTCGAATCGCTGTGTTGGCGCCGAAGCGCTTATTCGCTGGCCAGCGTCCAACCTCAAACCGGAGCAATTCATCTGCGTCGCTGAACAGACCGGCCTCATTCACGGCATTGGTTTTTGGGTGTTGGAAACAGCTCTGGCCCAGTTGCAGCGATGGCGCAACGAGCGGCTTGAGATAGGCTATCTTTCGGTTAATCTGTCGATAATCCAGCTGGCGGACCCAGAGTTCCTAAACAAGATCGATGCACTTTTGGCGCGTTATCCCATTCGCGCGGGTGAGATCATTTTAGAAATCACCGAGTCGGTGTTGATCCAACAAGACGATGCCGAGGTGCTTCAGCTGTCGCAATTGCGCGCCCGCGGTTTTCATCTAGCCTTAGATGATTTCGGTACCGGCTGCTCGCCCCTCAGTAATGTAAAAAACTTACCCATCAATGTTCTCAAGATTGACCGATCCTTTATCGCCGGCATTCCCGACAACCGCTATGACGCCAGCATTTGCACAGCCATCATCCAGATGGCGAAAGCTTTGGATTTGCAGCTAGTGGCCGAAGGGGTTGAAACCCCGAGACAATTAGCTTGGTTGCAAGCCCAGGGCGTGACCGCCGCCCAAGGCTTCTTCTTTACCAAAGCCGTTTCGGCGAGCGATTTTCGCGCCCATATCTCGTCACCTCGACCGGACTTATTACCCGAGCTCGGCGCAAGTTAGGGCGGGCCCTAATCGTTCAACTGATCTGTCGCAATAGGCTTGTCTGCGATGGCGCTACAATTACGCCGCCGACCCACTAGGATGGATAATGAGCTCAACCATAGCCGTGTTAAATATTCCAAAATACCATGCCGATGAGATGCTCGGTCGGGTGCATTCAATTGAAAGTTTTGGCACCGTCGATGGCCCAGGCACCCGATTTGTGGTGTTTTTACAAGGCTGTTTGTTCCGCTGCAAGTATTGCCACAATCGCGATACCTGGGACTTGGATGGCGGCGAACTCTATAGCGTCACTGAAATGGTCGAGCAAATATTGCCCTATGCTAAATTCATGGACGCCAGCGGTGGCGGGGTTACAGTAACCGGCGGCGAACCGGTGTTGCAGGCCGCCTTTGTCGGGCTCTTGTTTGAGAAACTGCACCAGCACAATATTCACACCTGCCTCGACACCAATGGCTATGTCGGCGTTTACAGCGCTGAAGACAAGCTAATGATTGCCGAGAGTGACCTGATCATGGTCGACATCAAACATATCAACGATCAAAAACACCATCTATTGGTGGGCGTATCAAACCAGCGGACATTGCGCTTTGTCCGTTATTTGGCCAGCCTTGGCAAAAAAACTCGGATACGCTATGTGGTCGTGCCGGGTTATTCCGATGATCTGGATGACATCCATTCACTGGGCCAATTTTTGGCGCCCATGAATAATATTGAGCAGGTTGAGTTATTGCCCTATCACAACCTGGGCACCCACAAATGGAAGGCGATGAATTTGAAATATCCCCTAGAGGGCATGGTGCCGCCAACGGATGCCAGGATGGCAGAGATACAGTTGATCTTGGAAAGTTATGGCCTCGGCATCATTCGCTGAAGCGACACGCGAGCCTGTGTTTTCGATCCCATTCCTATATGCTGTGCCCAGACTGACACATTATTCATTAACCCCGTGCGGCCAACTAAGGCGACTGGGTTGCAGGCAGGCACCCTATGAAAATTCTTTGCGATACCCATTCCCATACCATCGCCAGCACCCATGCTTATAGCACGGTACACGACTATATTCGCGATGCCCGAGGCAATGGCCTAGAGCTGTTCTCACTGACCGACCACGGCCCGACCATGCCCGATGCGCCGCATCCATGGCACTTCGGCAATATGAAAATCTTGCCCCGGGTGGTCGAAAATATCGCAATCCTCCGCGCGATTGAGGCCAATATATTGCCCGAACCCTTTACCAACACGCACGACCGCTATGTCGACCTGCCCGATGGCATGCTGGGTTATTTGGATTTCGCCATCGCCAGCTTTCATGAACCGGTCTTTGCCCCCGGCAGTGTCCGAGAGAACACTCAGGCGATGATTCGAGCCATCACCAGCGGGGTAATTCAGATTATTGGCCATCCCGGCAATCCCAAATTCCCCGTCATCCAAGACGAGATCGTGCGCGCCGCCAAGGACCACAATGTGCTCTTGGAAATCAACAACAGTTCTTTTTTACAGTCCCGAAACGGTTCCGAACCCCATTGCCGCAGCTTGTTGGAGTTGATTGATAAGCACGCTGGGCAAGTCAGCCTAGGCAGTGATGCGCATATTAGTTTCGATGTCGGTCGCTTCGATTACACCCTGGGCATTCTCGACGAACTGGGTTTTGATGAACGTCGCATCACCACCAAGACCCCGGAACGCTTTTTGGCTTTCCTGGCGACTCACGGTAAGCCGGTGGCCACAGAATTGGCGCCCTGGTTGGCCACCTTACCGGCAACCCGGGGGTGATATCTGAGCATTGGGCGCTAAGCGGTTTGAGGCGAGCAAAGCAGGACTTCGCGCCCTATGGATCTGTCGCCAACGAGTGCACCAGATAGCGTTGTTGAAACGCTGCACTGCGGCCACGCGCCCAGTGAATCAGGGGCCAAGCCACGAGCAAGGTGAACAGCAGGCGCAGGCTCAATACCGCCGATAGGTCTGCGCCCATCAGTAAAATCAGCAGAGTATCCTCGATCAGGCTGTGACTGAGACCCAACAACGTCATAGCGGCAAAGACGTCCATCGGTTTAATGCGCCCAGATGCGGCTTCGCGAATTAGCAATCCGCCGCCAAAAGATAGCCCTAGGGTGAAGCCCACCAGGGTAATCGAGGTCGCCTGAGCAGAGATCCCAAATACTCGTAACAGCGGTGCCAAGGCAAGGTTAATCAGGCGTTCAATGCCGATAATTCTAAAGATACGCAACACCGCTAAAAGCAGCACAATAATCAGGAAGATAGCGACTAGACCCTTAAGTTGTTCCAGTGCCCACGCCAACAACGTCGGCTCTGGGCCCAAGGTTGGCTGCCAGAGCAGTATGGCCGGCTCTTGCAGGGTATTCGAAAAGCTGTAAATGAGATGTAGGAAGTAGCCATAGGCCAGACCACCAACCAGCCGCAACAACAGCGAGAAACCGAGACGAACCCCGGCCTTTTGGGCCACGCGCACTTCGATCGGCAGTGCGTGGCCAATCAACATCATGCCACCGATAACCGATACCTGAGCAACCGTCATGGCCCCATCAGAGTGGGTAAAAAAAACCAACATACCGGCGTAGATATTAGTAAGCAGACTGGTCGCCCAGACCAGGGCCATCGTCTCTGGTAAGCCGAGGCTGGCCATTAGCGGCGCCAAAAGTTGGCTCAATAACTCCACCCCACCGAGCTCCTCCAGCACTTTAATCACTATCAGAGTGGGCACCATAATCTTATAAAGGGTCCAAGACACCTCGAGGGTGTCGCGAGCCAAGGCTCGTAAATGATCGATTGGGCTTAGTGCGGTCATAGTTTAACTCATTGGGGGGCCTGGGCTGTGTGGAGCAACCAGCAGGCGAACGGGCCAAACCGGGACGGATTTGGGCATAGAAGCAAAAGCTGGACTATATTAGCGGGTAATGCTCGACGAATCAGGCCTTTATGATGCATACCCTTAAATACGCGCTGCTTTGCGCACTTCTTTTACTGATCGTGACCGTGGCCATTGCGCTGCTGATCATTGCCTACCAGTCACAGCTGTCCGGCGAGATCATCAGCGAAGCGCTGACCCGCTTCGTCGATCAGCGTCTCATAGAGCGTGCTACTCAGGCTATAATTGAGCGCGAGCTGGGCCTACAGAACGCCGCCCTGTGGCTGGCCGGTCTGCTGTTGTTGGCTAGCAATCTAGTCAGTACCGCGCTTTTCCTGCGCCTGCGCAGGGCCATGACGAATGAATCTGCCCAACCAATATGAGCATTTTTCGGCAAAAATAGTTTTTTCGGACAAAGCGGGCAAAAAAATGCCGTCTGAGGCAATAAACTGGGGCTAATGCCGCCAAAGGCTCTTACACTGGCGTCAACATACACAATATAGGGCCTGCTAAGCGATGAATCTCGATAAAGCACAGAAACGAATTAGCAAAAAGGCGAATAAGGGCTTTCAAGGCTTCCCGCAATTGATTATCACCTATTCCGGCCCCAGCGCCGATCTAGCGACCCGGGTCGATATCAGCTTTATCGCGGATGAAAACAGTGCCGCTCAGGTGCAAACCTTTAACACCCAGGCCGACATCCGCAGCGATGAAACCATCCAGACCACCCTGGTGAAAATAATGGACCGCTCCGAGGCCCTCACGGTGAGCCTAACCGACGGGGTTCAAGCACTCACCTAACGGGGCCCGGTTACAGTGCGAGAATCTGGGTTGGGTTGTAAGTCAGCTCGATTAACCGATTCACCGTACCGTCGTCCAGATCGATTACCTTTAAGCCGGCGTTTTCACTGCCATCGCTTTGCGCCTGCACGCCGACATAGAGCGCATCATCGGTGGCCAGCAGGTCACCGATATTATATTGGTTGGTTCCCAAGACGATTTCGCTCGGTGTACTGGTGCCAGCACGCAGCACAAAGACCTTGTCGTTGCCCCAGCTCACGCTACCGGAAAAGTACACATCGTTGTTGGCCGACACGGTCACGCCGCTGATATTGCCATAGGGTGCCGCGCTCAGGTCGCCATCGTCGATCAACAGAGCCGTCGCGTAGCTGGTTGTGTTAAGGGTGGCGATACCACCGGTGTATTTGCCTGACGTATCGGCATAGTTGTAGGCGTCACCTGTGGCCGCGACATAGAGTAGGCCATCGTGCAGTGCAAAGGACCCGGCATTGCGCACCGGCAATTCGATAGCCTGAACGCCGGCCATTGTGGTATCGGTATCGACTAAACTATTCGTGCTGGTATCGATCACCACGACCTTGGAATTGGCAGCAGCGGCATAGCTGTCGTTCAAACCAGTTAACAGTACAAATAATTTCCCATCCAGCCACTCCAGATCGGCCATATGCGGGTTACCACTGCTGGCGTTAGCAAAGGCAGATAGATCAATTTTCTCGATGAGGAAATCAGCATCTGTCGTCGCGGCAGGATTAACCACCCACAGATCCTTGCTACCATTGCGAGACACGTAAGCTTGACGGCTACTTAGGGCCAATAGATCACCCGGATTGGCACTAAAATCATCGCCCAAGACACTGCGCTGCCAATCGACTGACACAACGTCCGATTCCGTATCAATACTGATTTTCGATACGGAATCAAAGCCATAACGTCCGAGTCGGAACAGTTCTCCAGCTTCAAAGGCAATGGCGATATCGGCTGGATTGGTGGTGTGAATTCGTTGTTCAAATACTTCATCGATTTCTAGGACTGTGTTGATCAGGATAACATCGCTAGTGGCATAGTCCGGCGAGGCTGCCGCCACCGCTAGGTTAACCGAACCCAAGGGGCTGTTATTCGGCTCCGGCAAACAGGCCACAAGGAGCATGGCGCTAGCAATTATTAACAGTTTTTTCATATATTTTCTCCAAAGAAATAAACAAGGCTAAGATAGATTTTGCGCCCAGGCAGCGGGCTATTGCTGTAATCCACCTGGTAGCGATTGAGTAGGTTTTCGACGGCGAGCGTGCCCTGCCAATTATTTTTTCGGCCACTGAGCGCGCTGTTAAATTGGTGTTTGGCGGTCGCCATGGTCGAGTTGGCGCGATCAAAATAGAGGCCGGCCTGATAGATATAACTGCTCTGCCAAGTCAGGCCGGGCAAGGGTGTCCCGCTCAGCTGATGGCGCACACTGAGTGGATAAAAGCCGGGCACCTGCTTTTGGTCATAGACCTTTAACAACGAGCTTGCCCAGCCACGTTGCCAGCTGCCACTGGAGCTCAGTTGCAACGCGCCGAGAGGGGCTTCGACCTGCCACTCCAGGCCATAAAAAATCGATTCATCGATATTAATATAACGACCGACACCCTGGGAGTTGAACACCGGCGCGATGGTATTGTCCGACTGCCGGGCAAAGGCGGTGGCATTGAACTGATAGGCCGCACCCTGCCATTGATAATTGATATCCCCGCTCAGGGCGCTCTCGGCAGCCAGGTCAGCATTGCCCTTAAAGCTGCCCAGATTCCCGAAGCGTTCAATGAGGTTCGGCAAGCGCTCGGAACTTTGCAGATTCACTTGCACGCGGTGCTCACCGCGTTGATAGCCAATTCCGGCCTGGCCACTGAAGCGGCTACCAGCCGCCTCTGTGTCATCCGAGCTATCACTGAAGGTGGCGTAGCGTAAGCTGCCGGTTAAGGTTGTAAAGGCAGCCACAAACCAGTCGGCGCCGAGACTGTGCGCCCCGCTCAGCCGTTCGGCGTCGACCTGGGTAACGCTCTGCTGTTCAATCACAAATTGCGCCTGATCCAATTGATTGTTCAACGTAAGCAGTCCCCAAGACAGCGGCAGCACAAAGGTCTGCGCCAGCTGTCGACTCAACAGTCGATCGCGACTGTCGCTGACAAAGCTGCCCAGGCCATTGGCCGGATCGCTAAAATGGCCCAGATCTTCACTGATATTGAAGCGCAGCGAACTGTCCTGGTGCC
This sequence comes from Reinekea sp., assembly GCF_982785585.1. Classification (NCBI taxonomy): domain Bacteria; kingdom Pseudomonadati; phylum Pseudomonadota; class Gammaproteobacteria; order Oceanospirillales; family Saccharospirillaceae; genus Reinekea; species Reinekea sp. The sequence continues at coordinate 41,081 of NZ_CEYAVF010000011.1, forward strand.
ATAACCAGTCGGACAGGTTAATACCCAGTTGCAGCGCCTGTTTGCCTTGCTGGTAGTAGCTGTCGGCGCTGGTTAGATTGGCCCAGTGGGGCAGATTTTTCTGTTGATCGTGCGCACTGAGATTGACAAAGTAACTGCTCTTGGCTTGATTGATAGTGCCGGTTAGGCCACCGGACCAGGATTCAAATTGCGCATTGTTGCGCGTCTGCCATTCATCATCGCCGCTGTATTGCGCGGTGCCGCCATCGTTCGAGTAGGTAAAATCGTTATCGACTGCCAAGCCTTCAACAAAGCCGGTAACCGCCAGATTCGCCACCAGTAGATCACTGGTCACCAGGCCGCGCCGATGGCCAAAGCTACCGGTCTCGAGCAATATCTTAGTTCGATTTTGGCGTGCCGTGCGGCGCACTATATTGATGGCACCGCCCGGGCTGCCCTGGGCAAATTGAGTGGGGGTACTGCCGGAATAAACTTCGATGCGTTCGACATCGGCGAGCGACATCTGTTGCAAGAAACCGCCCTCACCGCCAACGTTCGACTGCAACACCCCGTCGAGGTAAATCTGGGTCTGGGCGCTGGGTGCGCCGCGCACGCTGACGCTGGCATAGCTACCAGTGGCCCCGGTTTGTTGCAACTGCACAGAGGGGGCTCGCTCGATAACATCGGCGACGCTTAGAGCGCTAGCCGCAAATTGGCTGGCATCGATTACGGTGACTTGGGCGGTACTGAATTCCGGCTGGGTGCTGAAAGCGGGGGTAATGGCAGAATATAGGGTCGGCAAAATATTAGCCGTCGGCTGGGCCGCATCAGTTTGCGCGCCAACCGATGCATCAACTAAGTCTTCTGCAGACGGAGTTGTTACAAAAAGGCAAAAAATTACAGACCACAGCGAAACGCTGCACGATTGTCTAAACGACATGCACCCACCCGTACGGAAAAATGACATCAGGCCGGTATCCGGACTTGAGAGGCTCAGCTAGGCTGTTGAATCAATCCCTTCCCGCTTGCGCAGTGGCATATATTGATTCAATGGTTTACCCTCTCTCACCGTTGCGGGGGCAGTACTGGTTTCACACCAGTTTCCCGTTTAAACGTTGTAGGTCACCTGAATTTGGAAGCGAGTATAGAGTGTCCGACGAAGCCGTCAACCCCTTATTTACAATGTCTGCACGCGATACGATCTGGCGACTGGTATTTTTTACCGGTTCCATTTTGGTGCACCTGGCTATATTCGCATTGGTCAAAATACCGCAGACTTCGGCGCCAATGGCGACGAAAAATAGTTTAACAGTGCAGCTCCAAAGCAGCATAAATACTATTACGCCCGTGCCGCAGGGCAGCGCCCAAACCCAGACAAAAAAAGCTCTTAGCAGCACATTGCCGACCAAGACGGCGACACCAAAAAAAATACTAAAACCCGACGCGCTGGGCAAAAAAATCGAACCTAAAGCGACTTTGATTATTGCCCAAACGGATCCAATAGAGACGTCCGTCTTCGTCGCAAAAAAAACCTCAGCTCCAATCGTCCAAGACCAGCTCTCCAAACCAATTGACGTACTCGATTTGGAAAAATTTGCGCGCGCAAAAAATATTTTAGCGACCGCCGAACTCGCCTCCATGGAAGACCTAAAGCCGACATCGACTGGGCCGGAGCAAGCGGCAATGCCAGCTGCGATTGCGTCGGCAATGGCCGAACTGCCAAAGGCTAATCCCCTCGACCAGATCGTATCCGAGCCCAGCAATGAGTTTCAATCCACCGCTCAAGTAGAACCCGATCGCGTCGATCGACGAGACGTGCAAAACTTTGCCGCCGCCCGCTTCGCCGGTCGCCCGCCGGTGCCGATCAAGCCGGCCAGTGCCATTCGCAAACGGCTGCGCGGCGAACTCGTTCTGCGCGGTTTTGTCGGCGCGTCGGGCCAACTGGAACAGCCCTTTGTGCAGCGGTCATCAGGGCATCTAGAATTGGATCAGGCGGCCCTGGAGCAAGCCTTGGCATGGTCGTTTCAACCGGCGCTGGAAGATGGTGTCGCCACCGGCCAATGGGTCGAGTGGACGGTAGCCTTTCGTTAAATGCCCCTCGGTCATTGCGACAGATCCTAACAGTTCGACGCCCCCTACCCTTGCACTTCACCAGGACCATCGGCACTATCGGCTAACATCGTAAACTGTTGTTGAGAGCCCATTGTGAGTTACCAATCTATTGCACTGCCGTCCGCTGCGGTCGGCAACCAGAGCCATCTTGGGGTGCATCGTTTCGGCCCGAGCGGCGCCAAAAAAGTGTACATCCAAGCCGGCCTACACGCCGATGAACATCCGGGCCTGTTGGTTGCTCAGTACCTGATCGGCCAGTTCGCCCAATTAGAACAACAGCAATTGCTGCTGGCCGAAATTGTCCTCGTCCCATTCGCCAATCCCATTGGCTTACGGCAGCGCACGTTCGGGCACCTCACCGGTCGCTGCGATTGGCATACCGGGCAAAACTTCAACCGTGGCATGGCCCTCGATTCGGCCGCACTGATTGAGAGCCTAAGGCCCGAGCTGGGCGAAGATGGCGAGCACAACAGCCGACTGCTGCGGGCAGCCATGCTGCACCAGGTCGCCCAACGCAGTGGCCAGATGGAAATTGCCACGCTGCACAAGACGCTATTGAGCCTGTCGATAGACGCCGATCTGGTATTGGATCTGCATTGCGATGAGGTCGCGCTACCCCATCTGTTTTATGGCCAGCATCAGCCTGAGATGGGTGCACAACTGGCGCATTGCCTAGGCTATGATATTTGCCTCGGCGAAGATGTACGCGGCACCGTGGCCTTTGATGGTACCCATACCCAACCCTGGGTCGTGCTCCAGGCCGAGTTTCCCGATCATCCCTTTGCCAACCCCTGCTTTGCGGCTACCATCGAACTGCGCGGTCGCAATGACGTGTCGGCGGCATTGGCCCAGCAGGACAGCCAGGGCATCGTGCATTTTCTCGCCGAACAAGGCCTGATCACGACCAGTGAGTATCAGCCACCGGCCTGCACACCTCAGCAGCATGGGGTTGACCAGGTCAGCCTAATACTGGCCAGCCATGCGGGCCTGGTGACCTATAGCCGTGCACTGGGTGAGTGGCTCGCCGCTGGCGATCTGATCGCCGAAATCGTTATACTGGACGGACCCGAACCACAGACTGTGGCGGTGCGCAGCCCCAGTGCTGGGCGGCTGTTTAGCCAGACCAATCACTTTGTGACCGCGCCCGGCCAGGTGATCGCCATGGTCGCGACGCACGAATCCCAAAACAGTCCCGGCACCCAGCTGGCCTTTTGAGGCCAACAGTGCCAAGCGACCAACGACCAGCCTAGGGTAGAGATGAACAACTTTGGTAAGGAAATTAAACGGGTTTATGATGCCATTGGCCCAGTTCTGGTGTATGACGACGGCAATAAGCGTCATCTCTCCTTTGGCGATGATGACGAACAGGGCTGCATTCTCAAGCACCAGCCGACACAGATCCAATACACCTACGTTCGCGCTATGTTGCTCAGCCTGTTGTTCAATGCCGCTCCAAACCGCGCGCTATTATTGGGCCTGGGTAGCGGCGCCTTGGCCAATCTGCTCTACCATCAGTTGCCCAAGGCCCATATCGATGTCGTGGAGCTGCGCAAGGTTGTGGTGGATCTGGCCTACAGTCATTTTCAATTGGCGCGTCATCCTCGCCTATCGGTTGGGATCGGCGATGCCGCCGCCAAACTCGCGCAGCCTGTTGACCAACCCTATGACCTGATCATGAGCGATATTTATCACGCAACTGGCATGGACGCGCATCAGTCTCAAGCAGCCTACTTGGAGCGCTGTTACCGACTCCTGGCGCCACAGGGCTGGCTGGTAGTGAACTTTTGGCAAGAACATAAGCAGGTTGAATTACTAGCCCAGTTACATGCGCTCTTTGCTCAAGTGTGGGTCAATAATATCGATGGCGGTAACTGGATCGTGATGGCGACCAATAGCCCCGAACTGCCGTCCGACGTACAATTAAAAGACAACCTCAATGACTGGAACAAACGGCTCGGTTTTTCCCTGACCCAAGTCGCCATTAGCCTGTGTTTGCATCGTTAAAATCGGGCGCTAATCAGGCTCGCCAATCGAGTCGTTCGGCAACCCACACCTGCCTAAGCTAACTTTTAAACCGGAGCCCGCCATGACCGATACCAGTTCTAACGCCCAGGCCGCGCACCTGATTGGTGTCACCGCCAAGGCCATGCTCGATGGCAGCGCGCACTATCTTCAAGGCGCAATAGAGCTCGAACGGCTGCGCCACCTAATCGGTGCCTATGAAAACGATCCGGACTTTATGGCCTTTGTCGGGGTGATGGCGGAAATCAATAGCCTCAAGCTGGATACCGACAAGCCGAACTGGGTCGAGCGGGCCACGCCAGCGCAACAGAGTGCGATCGCGGAGTCGGTAGCTTGGGCCAAAGCCGTGTCTTGGGCGCAGTGCCAAGCCTTGGCCGAGCGCTATGGCGTGACCTGAATCGTCCGGTCCAGACTAAGCGCGCGGCAACACTAAGCCTGGTGGCAAAGTCCGCCAAGCTAAAATTCCACCCACAGGCCCTGATTCGCCGCCCTTACAGTAGGGCTATTGCATGTCCGTCAATTTACGGGCTCCAGTTTGCTTGCATATGCCTGAGGAGTTCCCCATCACAGGGATTGGCTGCTGCTCGCCATTAAAACTGTTGTTCGCGCTCAGAGTCCGTTAAATTGGGCCTAAATGGCCGCGGCGGCCACCCCCTAAAGGAGCACAACCCATGACAGCGACCGAACAACGATTCTATTGGCTCTTATTGGTCAGTTCGTTGGCTGGCTTTGCCACCACTTACTTCCCCGGCCTATGGGGCCAGCCCGCGAGTTTCTGGCTGTCCGAGCTGATCGCCACCCTGAGCTATTTTACCATCTTGAGTAATATATCCATCGCGGTCCTAGCCGCTAGCCAGCTGTTTTATAGCCGCACCAGCTGGGCCTTAACACTCAGCCAGATGAAGGTACAGACCGCCATCGCCGTTTACATCACCATCACTGGGCTGGTCTATAATCTGCTGTTGGCTGACACGTGGGAGCCGCAGGGCATCGATATACTAAGCGATAATCTACTGCACCGGGTGACACCTCTGCTCTACGTCACGTTCTGGTTTATCAGCGTGCGCGGCAAGACGATGAACTTGGCCCACACCCTGCCAATCTTGTTGTTCCCCGTGGCCTATCTGATCTATTGGCTGGTGCGCGGCCCACTGGTGGGTTCTTACCCCTATTTCTTTATCGATGTGGCCAGCTATGGCTATGCGCAGGTATTAATCAATAGCGTGCTGCTGTGGTTTGGTTTTTGGCTGGTGGCCTTGGCCTATTGGGCGATCAATAAATTCACCACACCGATCTATGTCTAACCTATACTGTCCCGCCACTGCGTAGAGAATGATTATGAACCGAACCCAGGCCATTTTACTCGGTACCGGCACACCCAACCCGGATCCATTGCGCATGGGTCCCTGCACCGCAATTACGGTCGGCGATCGGGCCTATCTGGTCGACTGCGGTGCCGGCCTGGTTCGGCGCGCGCACGAGGCGTTCACCCAAGGCATTGCCGCCTTGGACGTCAAAAACCTCGATCGGTTATTTCTCACCCACCTGCATTCAGACCATACGGTCGGCTTGCCGGATCTAATCTTCTCGCCTTGGGTGATGGGTCGGGCCTTGCCCCTGCAAGTCCATGGCCCCAAGGGCACAGGCCATTTGGTGGACCAGGTGGTGAGTGCCTATGGTGCCGACGTTGAGGCCCGCACCTGCGGTCTGGAACCGATTAACGCCACCGGCGGCAGCGCTCAGGCGTTCGAGATCGATGCCGGAATCGTCTTTGAAGATGATCGGGTCTTGGTCGAGGCCTTTGGTGTTGAACACGGTACCACCTGGGAGCCCTTAGGCTATAAGTTCACCACGGCCGAACGCACCATTGTCGTCTCGGGCGACACCGCGCCCTGCCCCGAAGTCTATGATCTATGGCAAGACTGCGATCTGCTGATTCATGAAGTCTACTCCGCCGCCGGGTTTGCGCGCCGTGCGCCGCACTGGCAGGCGTATCACAGCCATATGCACACCTCGGGGCTTGAGCTGGGCGAAATTGCCCAGCGAGTGCGGCCAAAACTGTTGGTCCTGACCCACCTGCTGCTCTGGGGCGAAACACCGGAAGCACTGGTAGCCGAAGTTAAACAGTCGTTCGACGGAGCGGTCCAATGTGGTGTCGATCTGGGCGTCTATTGACCGCAGAGATTCCTAGCCGCGTGAGGCGCCGCAGGAATCACGGATAATCAGATGTGAATCCATCCGGTGGTGGTGGGGTTCGAGATTGCCGCTGAGGTGATCGAGCAGTATCCGCACCGCTTTTCGACCATGCTCTTCAGGGAAGGTTTTAATAGTGGTCAACGGCACCGGCGCGAATGCCGCTAAGGGGGTATCATCGTAACTGACGATGGCGACATCGTCCGGAATCCGCAACCCTTGATCTGTCAGCGCCTTGATTATACCGAACGCAACGGTATCATTCCCGGCAAAAATTGCGCTAAAGGATTTCTTACCACGCAATAATCGCTGGCAAGCTTCATAACCACTTTCGGCACTCAGTTCGGCACTTTCTTTTAGGCCCTCACCACTGAGCCCAGCCTCCTCCAGTGCGCTCAGCCAACCGCGTTCACGCGAGTTGACGCTGACAAAGGCCGATGATGCGAAACCAATGTGCGCAATGCGTGCATGGCCCAAACCGATAAGGTGACGCACAGCCAGCTTAGCGTTGATAAAGTTATTACTGCCGGTGGTGCTAAACTCGGAGGCGGTTTCAGCACTACGCCGTTGGCTACCGAAGACCACTAGGGGCATTATCTGTTGATTGATCTGTGCCAACTCGTCGTAATCGTTTTCACGCGGGTTCACCACGATCAGCCCGTCGACCCGGCCGCCTTTAGCCAACTTAGTGTAGCCGCGGGTCTGTTCGTCAGCTGTGGATTCGATCAGCAGTTTCATGTTGTTCAGGTGGGCTTCTTCCAAAACTGAGGCAACGACACGGGCCAGAAAAGAGTCTATGTAGAGATGATGAATCTCCGGCAGGACCAAACCAATCGAGGCAAAGGAGCCCGACGCCAAAGATTGTGCTGCGGCGTTAGGCTCATAACCCAACTGGGCCGCTGCTGCCAAAACCTTCTCACGAGTGGCCTGACTGATACCAGATTTTTCGACATCATTCAGTACGAACGACACGGTGGTGCGGGATACACCGGCAAGCTTGGCGACCTGAGCACTGGTTGCTCGCATAACTTTTAGCTCTCTTTTTATTAGATCCCCGTAACGTCAAGCGTATTCGGGTAGATCAGAGATTGTACGCACACATTGGCTCACCCCGCCAGCGCTAATAAAAATACTCGGGCAGATAGTCCCGATGAGCCTCGAGCAGCTCATCGACCATGGCACGGATCTGACGAATATCGAGCACCGAACTGGTGTGCGGATCGAGCATCGCTGCGTGATAGATGTGATTCCGATCCTGTTCCAACACCGCATTGACGACCATTTCCTGAACCCCAATATTGGTGCGCATCAGCGCCGCCAACTGTGATGGCAACTTGCCAACCCGAGTCGGGGTCACACCATTGTGATCCACCAAACAGGGCAGTTCGACACAACAACCGTCTGGCAAATTGTCGATCAAGCGGTTGTTGAGTACATTGCCATAGATGACGCTCGGCTCACCGGTCACCATTGAGTTGATAATGGTGCTGCCAAACTCTACAGAGCGCTTAACATTGCTCAGGCCGGTTAACATATGGGCCACGCTTTGTATTTCGCGTGGCATCACCTTAATGTTTTTGTTTAGAACAGCCTGGGTTAGCGCCTCAACGGATTGTGATCCGGGGTGCTGTAATTCCTTCTCGATAAAGGGCCAGGCTGTTTCATACACCTGGCAACGGCCCGGGTATTCATCCAACGGGATACAGTACTCTTTAAGCAGATCTTCACGACCGGGTTTAATAAACCATGGCACATATTCGGCAAAGTGTTCACTAGACTCGGTCGGAAAATAGCCAAACTGCATCATGGCTTCATACCGCACCCGGTTCCATTCCGGTATTTGACCGCTCTGGGCTAATGCCTTTAATTGAGGATAAAGATCCTGACCCTTATGTTCGAATCGGGTATAGAAGGACATGTGATTAATACCGGCACATTTGTAATCAATTTCCTGTACGGGGATCTTCAGGTCTTTGGCTAATTCATGAGCGGTACCTTGAACACTGTGGCACAGGCCAACCGTTTTCACCTTATCACTGGAGGCATTGAGTGCCCAGGTAATCATCGCCATAGGATTGGCATAATTCAAATGGATCAGGCGATCACTACCGACCTGTTCCATATCGCGCAACATGTCCAGCATTACTGGGATAGTCCGCAGACCGCGCATAATACCGCCAATACCGAGCGTATCGCCAATGGTCTGTTCCAGACCATATTTTTTGGGTATATCAAAATCCCGTACCGTGGCTGGGCGATACCGGCCCACTTGAATGGTGTTGAGCGCAAAATCGGCACCTTCGAGGGCTACGCGACGGTCGGCCTGCGCTTCAATCTTGGGTTGCACACCGAGCAATTCGGCGAGTCGTAAAGCCACCGCCATGGATAAATCCAGGCGATGGTCATCAATATCGTGGAGCACAATATGGGCATCTCTCAGCGCTGGGATCGACCAGATATCGCCGAGCAAATTCCGGGTAAAAACAGTGCTGCCTGCACCGATTAAAACTATTTTTGGAGGAGAGTACATTGGCGCTTCCTATCAGAAGTCCACTGCCGCAGTGGTCAGCGGCAGTGGATGGTCGAGATGATGGGCTTAGTCTGTGGTAAGCCTAGGGTTAGTTACTTGTTCAGTTTCAATACTTTTTTATTTACCTTAGTCAAGGCATCCTGAGCGTCGTCCTTACCCAGTAATATCGATTCGATCGCGCCATTGACCAGTTCGTTAATCCGCGCACCGTTGTTGGCAATTGGCGCTAGGAAAGTGTTGCTGTTGGCCATGGTTAAGAACGCAGAAGAATCGATGCCGCGCGCCGTTTGAGCAGCAATGGCTTTTTCGGCCATGCCTTTAATCGCAGGAAAAACCACACCCCGTTCAGCGACAACATTTTGGCAATCTGCTGAGCCTAGGTACTTAACCCATTCCCAAGCTTCGGTTTTGTTCTTCGAGCCACTCCAGATAGAATCGGCCAAACCATTAAACATGGTAGCACGCTTGCCTGTGGGTCCAACCGGCAGGGGTATCCACTGATAATCAAACGTAGAATTGGTAGCGAAGTGGGTGATCATCCAAGAACCCTGTGGCACGATCGCCGTTTTTCCGGCCATAAACATCGCATCGGCACCGAGTGACTGGGAATTTTTAAAGTCAGCCGATAAGCCATTCGTGGCCATAGAGGTCAGATAGGCCAAGGTTTCAGCCAGCTTTGGAGAATCGTAGTAAAACTTGCCGTTCCAAGCAGAATCCTGATATTTAAAGCCGTTGGACACCGCGAAGTGACTCCATTCAGTTTGCCCCATCATGCCGCCCGAACCGGGATTCTGATAGCCGAACACCTCGACATTCTTGCTGTCAAAAGCACCGGTCGCGGCGTTATTGCCATTTTTATCGACCGTTAATTTGCGCACAACTTGCTCGAAACTGCCGCCGTCTTGTGGGTTCCAAGTCATGTTATTGAGTTCGTTCAGACTCACACCCGCACTGCGCGCCATATCCATGTTGACGATCATAGCGATGGTATCCCAATCTTTCGGGAGACCATACTGTGCGCCATCTTTGCCCCAAACCTGGTACAGGCCGGGTGAATATTGTGAGGTATTCACGCTATCTTTTTTAACCAATTCACTAAGATCGACTAACTGTTTGTTTTTAGCAAATTCAGGATATTTTGCCAGGTGGTTAGTGAACACATCTGGCGCCGTACCGGACACAAATCCGGTCGACAACGCAGTCCAGTAATCGTCCCAACCGGACTGGGTTATAGCGACATTAATGCCTGGGTTCTTAGCGGTAAAATCCACTGCACATTGCTCATAAGCTGGCAGTTGGTTGGAATCCCATAAGACGTACTTTACCTCGCCAGCATTGGCCTGGAATGCGATACCCAGCGCTAAAGAAGTCAAAGCCATTGTTTTTATTTTCATGTTATTACTCCATTATTTTAGTTTACTTACCACCAGTGAACTGCACGGATTCGACAATCCTGCGTCCAAAAAAGAACAGCATAGCAACGGTTGGAATGGTGGCAATGACGGTTGCCGCCATCAGCCCACTCCAGTCCGGTTGACCTTGAGGGGTCTGCGATTTAAACGATTGCAAGGCAACAGGCAAGGTATGCATGCTGGCTTCTTTACCGATCAAAAACGGCCATAGAAACTCATTCCACATATTAATAGTTGTCAGCGTTGCAATCGTCATTAAGGGCGCCCAGCTTAGCGGCAGAGCGATCTTAAAAAATATAACGAAGGGGCCTGCGCCATCAATGCAAGCAGCCTCTTCGATTTCTTTAGGAAGGGACAGAAAAAACTGCCTGAGAAAAAACACTGTGAAACCGTGCATTAAAAAAAACGGGGCAACCATGCCTGCCATTGAGTTCAATAAACCCAAATCGCGAATTAAAATAAAATTCGGAATCATAGTAACTACCCCGGGCACCATCATCGATGCAACGAACGACCCAAACAAAACTTTCGACCCGCGAAAAGGGATGCGGGCAAAGGCATAGGCTGCCAGGGCACAGTTAAAGGTCTGTGCAATGACGATAATGCCGGTAAACAAAATTGAATTTATTAGCGACTGTGAAATATTAAAGTTCGCACCCGAACCACCGGCCGCAATCGACTCCTCGGTGCTCAACATGCCGAGTACTTTTTTATAATGAATCAGCGTGGCATGCCTGGGCAGCAAGTCAGTCGAGGTGGTATAGAGATCACTCGCCGGCACCAGCGAGGTTTTCACCACGAAGACCAGCGGAAACACCGTTACCAATAACATCAAAACCAGAACCACCCAGGCAACAATGCGTGCCGGCGTCAATTTATTAAGCAAGGTCACTTTCGGAAGCCCTCATAATGTGCATTTGAAACAGCGTATACAGCAGCATTGCGGCGCATAGCGTTACCGACATAGCGGAGGCATAGCCCATCCTGTAAAAGCTGAAAGCGTTTTGAACTATGTAGTAGACGATGACCCGGGTTGAATCGAGCGGTCCGCCCGAGGTTGTTACCGCTATAGTGTCAAAAATTTGAAAAGAACCGGTCACACTTGTCACCAAAACAAAGACCATCACTGGGCGCAGCAACGGCAGGGTAATCTTCTGGAACATCTGCCACTCTGAGGCCCCCTCTAGACCGGCCGCCTCGTAGAGGTAGCGCGGAATGGTCTGCAACCCGGCCAAAAACAACATCGCGACCAGACCCATATGGCGCCAGATATTGATGGCGGCTACAGAAACCAACGCTTGGTCGGGATCACCCAAATATGCCTGAGTGCTCAGCCCGAGAGTGTCGACCAGCGCATTGATGATTCCCAATATTGGATCGAGCATCCACAGCCAGACCATCGCGACCAATACGTTGGACATCAAATAGGGCAGTAACAGCGTCGCCTTAACAAAGATCGACTTAGTCAGGCGGTCCATCGCCACCGCCAGAAACAGGCCTAATGCCGTTTGCAACGGAATGTTCAGTAGCACGTAGTAACCCGATAGCTTCATCCCGTTGAGGAACTGCTCGTCCTGAAACATTTCTAGATAGTTGTCGAAACCGACAAAAGTTGAATCGCTGAGCAGATTCCAGTCGGTAAAGCTGATCGCGACAGCCCGTGCTGCAGGCCAAGCATAAAACACCAAAAAACCTATCAGCGCCGGTAAAATAAACAGATAGGCATAAGGCGATGTGCGTGTGCTATGTGGGACTGACATCATATTCTGACCTTTTTTGCTTTAATTGCTAACGCGTGTTAGTCATTAAAGTATTACTTATTGCCGAATAAGGCAAGAATTTTTGTAATAAAATACATAAAAGATCGATTTTAAGGGGGGGTTTGTTTTATCAATTAACGCGCGTTATGTTTTTTGTTAGATTTTACGTTGGGATGAATAGTAGACGGGTTCGGATTGTTGCCGCCGTTTTTAGTTTGCAGCTTGGGCGTGGCGGCCAAAAACAGCCGCCGCCATCATTACTTTTTACTGCGGAACGTCTTATGGCAGCCGGCGCAGTTTTTAGTCAAAAGACCGAAAACATCCGCCGGGGGCATCAATGCCAGTTGCTCAACGGTCATGGGCTGACTTGAGCCTTCGATTGCCGCGACCCCATCATTAAGCGATACCTCATTGGCGGCAGACGCGGCCAAGCCATCGGCATACAGCGTCAATTCCTGGGCATAGGTTTCAAACTGAGACCATTGCTGCCAAATGGCGGGCTTCGCTTCGCTGGCCTCGGTCAAACTGCCTTCAGGAAACATCTCCGTAAGATGGACCCCGCCCAGGCGGGCTATGGATTGCGCCGCCGTCTGCACCGTCTCGGCGTTATATGTCGTCCGGCCACGCATCATCGGCTTCAACGTCTTAACCGACTCCGCCATGCTACTCATAGCATCCATGCGGTCCTTAACGATCCCCATTGCACCGTTATGGGCCCAGGCCAACCCGGCACCGGTAATTAACAAACCAATGGACAGATGACGAACAGTTTTCGATCTAAAACTCATATTGGATCCTTAATAATTGGGCACTATTCTGAGTGAAAACTCACATTTCACTGAGAGTTTATAGACTTTGCCGGTGATTTAAACCCCCGCGCAGCATCCTGCTTCGAGTCAGCCTCAGCATGCTCTTAGACTTTTTATTGATGTATTTATAACCGAAATTGTGAGCTTTTTGTGAAGTAGGTCTAAAGTTTATTGAGATAATGTGAATTTTGACAAAAATATTTCACAAAACTTACCTGTCATTTTTCCGCTCATACGAAGGTACAAGCCCGGTTTGATCAAGGCTTCAGTTACATTTCTATGGCCCCAAGGAGAACTGGGTTTGTAATGTTTCTGATAAGGGAATAAAGGCGGACTAAATGCATATCCGCCATCGACACAATTTTAAGGATGACCATGGACCTTCAATATCGATGGCTGACGGAAATACAGCCGCAAGACGCCGTTAAACTGGAACATCTACTCATGGCCAGTATTGCTGATGATGGCATGCTCGGCTTTGGTGAATCCGACAGCGCCTTGATCGCCGATTATGTGGCTCACTTGGGGGCAAAACTGAACAATCATATTATTCATATCCTATTAATTGACGACGTAATGTCTGGGCGGGCCGCAGGCGTTGTTGTGGTTACTCAAATCGCCCATAAGACGTCATGTCATATAGCCGAACTGAGTAAAGTGATTATTGAGCCTACATTTCGAGGCGCGGGCTTGCTTAAAATGGGCCTGAGAAAGGTATGTCAGAAGGCCACCAGCATGGGGGTAACGCGGTTTATTTTTGACGTTAGAGAGGACACCCCGAGCGCCAAACTTTGGCATGCTTTGGGCTTTGAAACCTACGGCCGTTTAACCGACTATTCACACTACCAAGGAAAACTGCATGCAGGACTGTTTATGACAGCGCGTATCGAGGATCTGCATGCACGGTAACTACCGATACCATTAAGGGAGCTCCAATGACGATCAGTAAAAGCAGAAGGACACTGTCTCTGGCCACCCTGGCGATACGTGAAGGTGCAGCCATTGATACCTCGACGGTTAATTGCGAACCGCTGGCGCTAACCAGTAGCTACGTTTTTGAAAGCGCACAAGATGCCGAAGAGAAATTTGCGGGCAGGTCGATAGGTCATGTTTATAGCCGAATTTCAAATCCAACCGTGAGCGCGTTTGAGCAGCGCATCGCCGCATTGGAAAATGCCTATGGTGGCGTGGCTTTTAGTTCAGGCATGGCCGCAATTGACTCGGTCCTTATGGCCTATCTTAGACCTGGGGATCAGGTCGTCGTGGGTGGAAATGTATTCGGCACAACTGCATTTTTGTTTGTTAATTTCTACAATACTTGGGGCATTTCTATCGATTTTGTCGACTTGAGCCAAGAAAAAAACTGGCAGAATAAAATTAGCGATAAAACTCGTTTGGTGTTCTTTGAGACCCCGTCCAATCCAAACCTGAGGCTGACCAACATAGAGCGACTGAGTGCTAAAGCCCACCAACATGGCGCGCTGGTCGTAGTCGACAACACCTCGGGCACGCCCATTATGACGCAACCCATTGGACTTGGTGCCGATATTGTGGTTCATTCTGCCGGCAAGTTCCTCGATGGCCAAGGCCGTGTGGGCGGCGGCGTCGTCTTAGGCGATGCGAGCGTATGCGAACAGATGCGCGCCATCGTGCGTTCCAAGGGTAACTGCATTAGCCCCTTTAACGCCTGGATTGTATTGAAGAGCCTTGAAACTCTTGATATTCGTATGCGGATGCACTCCGAAAACGCCCAAAAATTAGCGCAATATCTGACCAATAGCCCTTATGTTGACACAGTTTATTACCCTGGCCTGAACGATCACCCACAGCGCGACTTGGCACTCAAACAACACGCCAACAACCTCCACGGTGGCATTGTCTCTTTCGAGCTCAAGGGGGACAAGGCCCGGGCATGGCGCTTTATTGATCGCCTGGAGTTAATCACCAATAGTACCAATATTGGCGATACCAAGACCCTTGTCACTCATCCTGCGAGCACTACCCACGGTCGCTTGACCTCGAAGCAAAAAAACATTTTTGGTATTAGCGATACCCTAATCAGAGTGTCAGTTGGCTTAGAAGACAGTCGCGATCTTCTTGCGGATATTGAGAATGCCCTAGTACACCTAACCCAAACGGATATAACAGGCCAATTTAAGGAGCTAAATCATGAACAAAGCGCATAGCCCCAGCGAGTTTCGACTGAAATTAGAATCTGACTTACATAATCATCTTACCTTAGACCATCCGATCATTGGCGAGTTGGTAAAACCCGAGCGTAACCTGGCACTAATGAAAGTCATGGCATTACAAGGTTATCAGCTCACCAAACACTTCCTAGAATACGTCGAACATCTGTTTTTTTACTGCCCGCTGGCTAAGCATAAAAGGAGACTGTTGTTTAACCTATTTGAAGAGGAGACGGGTCGGATTTCTAAAACGCGAAACCACGTCGTTCTGATGGAAAATTTTATTAGGGCGTTAGGGATTTCCGATGCAGAACGCGATGCTGCCAAGGCGTACCCTGAAACCCAGGCATTAATAGACTATCGAATGACCGCCGTAAAGGACCGTAGCCAATATCATATCGGTGCCGCGGCGGTCATGATCGCAAGCGAAGGTCAAAACTTGGAAACTCGAGCGGGTGCTGCCAGGCATGAGATACTGGGTAAGCTCTATGGTTTAACCGAGCAGGACCTATTGTTTTTCTCCGTTCACCAAAAAGAAGATATTGGCCATGTTAATGAGGGCCTAAACCTTGTCACGGATATTTGCACGACTAAAGATCTCCAAGATCAGGCACTTTTTGCCGTAAACCATACCTGTCAACTCTTTTGGAATATGTATAGCGGCGTCGCCCACCGCCATTGCCCCGCGATTTTGGCGGCCTAGAATGATCATGAATTGTGCTCAGCGCAGTGACTATTTCTCGAGTTCCTATGTCGAGGCCCGAAGCCGCTTCAACAGCAAAGCTCAGGTCCGGGGTCTAGTAGTGACCACCTACACCTTTGCCGGCAAGGGTGTAGCCGGCGAGGCATTGACTGCGGACACGGTTGAATTGGGCGATCCACGCAGTTCCAACGTTCTGTTTATTGTTAGCGGCACCCATGGCGTAGAAGGTTTTGCTGGGTCGGCTTGCCAACTTGCAGTGCTGGATCAGATCGATGCTTTGAAATTGGGAAATTGTCGAATTGTGCTGGTGCATGCCCTCAATCCCTTTGGCTTTTCATATTTTCGACGTAGCAATGAATATAATGTGGATATCAACCGAAATTTTTTGACTTCAAGGCCAACAGCCATAATAGACAAAAATCGGGAGCATGCTGTTATTCGGCAGTTGCGCAAGACCTCAAATGGCTACCAATCCCTAAAACTTTCTCTCATGTTGGTTTGGCAAATCATCCAGGGGAAAAAAGCAGCTTTGCAAAGTTTAATTACGGCAGGGCAATATGAAAACGAACGTGATCTTTTTTTTGGTGGAACCACTGCATCCGCGTCTGCGCAATTCTGGCAAGATCTGTTGGTGAAGTATCAATCAAATTCTTTGTATTTGATGGATATTCATACCGGCTTGGGGAAGCGGGGCCAAGCCTATATCTTGTCCGAAGCACAGAAATCGAGTGCGCAATATCAAGACAATCATCGCTTTTTCAAGCATTGCAATCTCGTCCATACCGCCAATGATGTCAGCATCAGTTCACAGCTCAGAGGTACTCTGTCAAGTCGATTACCCGAGCCCGATAAGGCAATTACATTGGAGTATGGGACTCGAGGTGGTCTGAGTGTTCTTTGTGCGTTGGCGCTTGAAAATTACCACTATTGGCATAACCGAGGAGAGCAGCCACATCGCCAGTCTGCCGACCGGCTAAAAGAAATTTTCATCCCTCAATCACGGCGCTGGCGAGCAGGCGTTATCGAGTCGTTTTGGCAAATATTAGAACGGCAAATTCAGCTCATTCACTCTAAACCCAAACAAGGCAGTCTATGACTCTGATAAAAAGGCACGCTCTGTTACTGCTAATCGTTGGCTTCGGGATTCTGGTGTCCCTGTTGTCGACCAGCATTAAAACGTCATACCAAGTTTTCTTTGTGGCAATGTCCGACGATTTTGGCCTCAGTCGTGGTGAATTTGCCTGGTCTGGTACGCTCTTTATGGCGGTCTTTGGCATCAGCTCGCCCATTGTCGGCTATATAGCCGATAGAATCGGTGCCAAACACACAATCATTGGTGGCCTGTTTTTCAGCGGGCTGCTATTTCTGTTAATGGCCCTGACCCAGAGTTTTACGTCCTTCTTATTGCTCTATGGCATCGGCGCGGCCTTCGCTTATACGGCCATTTCCTATGTTTCATTGGGCGTGTTGGTCGAGGAGATCAACGCACCCAAGCTCAGGGGGCTCATTTATGCTCTGGTGACCAACGGTGCGGCCCTGGGCTTTGTGTTTCTGGCACCGCTCTGGTTGTATCTCGAGGCGTTCTTGAGTTGGCGGGATATCTATTTGGCCACCGGCTTGGTGTTTGTTCTGCCGCTGACCCTACTGGCGATTGTCGTGTTGCGTTTTAGTGCTGTTGGCCAGGTACCGGTCGCTGATCAACCGGAGCCAGCTGTGCCTGAGAGGTTCCGGCAACGCTTGGCCAGGGTTTTTACCAATGCCAACTTCTACTACCTCTCTTTAGGGTTTCTAGGCTGTGGCGTCACTATGGCCTTTGTCGATATCCACCTGGTGGCACAACTAAAGGACATGGCCTTAAGCGCCAATTTTATTGCCCTGAGTCTGGTCGTACTGGGTGTTGCAGAGTTTATTGGCGGCATCGCAGCGGGTCTTATGTGTGATCGCTATCCGGCTCGCCTGGTGCTATCGGGGTTTTATCTGTTGCGTGCGGTGGCGGTATTCATTCTCTTCGCACTGCCGAGCCAGCTTGGCGTTCTGCTCTTCGCGGCGGTCTTTGGCCTGTCTTTTATGGGTACGGTGGTCGGCACGTCGGTGGTGTCCTTGACTATCTTCAGCAAGGAGATCAAGGGTTTTGCCTTTGGCTTTGTCTGGCTGTTCCATCAGATAGGGGCGGTTCTCGCCACCCAATTAGGCGCCAACCTCTATGATCTCAATGGCAACTATCAGTTGGTGCTATTGGTGACCGGCGTGATTGCCATGGTATCGGCATTGCTGGTGCTCAGGATTCGCATCCGCGTCGCGGACCCCAGCCGCGCGGATGCGGCCACAAGCGTACAGCGAGCCTAATGGCCCTTATCTTTATGCTATCGACTGTTTAGGGCGCCGTGCGACCGACTTTCGCTCTTCTGAAACAGACCAGCAATTGGTCTGTTTCCGGTTTAACGGTATGATGCCCTGAATTTGTTATGCTGGATTCCTCATGGCCAAACTTGCCTTTCGCCTCAATAATGTTCCGGTTGAAGAAGCCGACCTGGTTCGGTCGCTCTTGGTCGATCAGGAAATAGATTTTTATGAAACCACAGCCGGCCGCTGGGGTATCTCCGTTGCGGCCATATGGGTCAAGACCGATGAGGAGTTTACTCGCGCGCGTGAGTTGATCGAGCAGTTTCAGGTTGGCCACAGCCGAGCCATGCGCGACCAGTATACCGAGGACGTCAACGCCGGGCGCGTGCCGACGCTGTGGCAGCTGCTGCGTGCCAGCCCAGTGATTTTCATCACCTATTGGCTGCTCATTGGGGCCGTCGTGGTCATCAGCGTTTTGCCCATCTACGGTTATTTCAACTGAATCCGTTTCCCTGCCTCTAGAACCCGAGCAAGCGCTGGTCACAACGCTACCCGAAGCTTGAGTAACCCTCGACGCGACCACCCTAACTGGTTGGCCGCGCCGCAAGCTTGGAGAAAGGTTACAGTCGAACGATCAACTTACCCTCATTGGCACCGCTAAAGAACAAATTCAAGCCGGTCATGGCCGATTCCAAACCGTCCAAGACATGGCTTCGGTATTGGATTTTGCCGGCCATCAGATGAGGCATCAGCAAACCCAATAGAGCTGGTGCATCCTGAAAATGATCGGGCATGGTGAAGCCCTTAATGGTCAGGCGCTTCTTGATAATATTCATCCAGTTCGGGCCCGGTGCCGGCGTAGCCGTCAGGTAGTCGGCGATATGGCCGCAGACAACGATTCGGCCATGGGCATTCATGCGCGCAAAGACCAAATTTTGAATCTCGCCGCCGGTATTTTCAAAATAGATATCAATACCATCGGGGGTCAGCGCCTCGAGCTGATCGTTCAGGTTGCCTGCTTTGTAATCGATGGCGCCATCGAAGCCCAGCTCATCGATCAGCCAAGCACACTTCTCAGCACCACCGGCGACACCGATAACCCGTAAGCCTTCAGCCTTGGCCAACTGGCCAACGATCGAGCCGACCGAACCGGCCGCTCCCGACACCACTAGAGTTTCGCCCGCCTTAGGTTGACCAATACGATAGAGGCCCTGCGTCGCGGTAAGCCCCGGCAAGGCCAGCACCGAGAGCACCAGTTCGGCCGACAACGTGGCGTCAATTTTGGTCAGGCCCGTGCCGTTGCTGAGCACCCGCTCCTGCCAGCCGAACATACCTTGGACCTGATCGCCGACGGCAAAGTCTGGGTGATTCGATTCAACGACCACACCAAAACCGGACGAGCGCATCACCGAACCCAGATCGACCGGCGGAATATAGCTATCGGTGGCCGGACTCATCCAGCCCAACATAGCCGGATCGAGCGACATATGGGTGTGCTTAATCAGTAACTCGCCCGCTCCGGGGGTAGGTATTGGCAGGTGTACAACTTCAAACAGTTCAGGGCCGATGGCGGCGCCATAAGGGCGTTTGACCAAGTTGATTGCGGTGTAAGTCGACATAGGGTTTCTCCAAGATTACTGGGTTAAGGGGCTCAGCCCGCGCGGCTCGATGCCGGCCGAACTGTTGCAACCAGTATTACCTAGATAAATAATCAGATAAACAGCAATATAAGCGAATATTTATTGTCTAAAAAACAACAATGGAGGTCCAATGGACCAATTAAGGGCGTTGAACTACTTTATCGCCGTCGCCGAGACGGGCAACTTTACCGAGGCGGCGCGGCGCTTCTCCGTGCCGGCCTCGTCTGTCTCGCGCCGTATTGCCGATTTAGAGCAACAGCTCGGTGCCAACCTGTTCCAGCGCTCGACTCGGGTGGTCAAGCTCACCGAGGTGGGTCGGAACTACTTAAAGCAGGTTCGGCCCCTGGTGGCCCAATTGGCGCAAACCAATGAATCGGTGCGCGCCTATCAGACGGAGCCGATGGGAATCTTGCGAATTAGTTCAATGGTCGGTTTCGGTGAGCTCATGCTGCTGCCCCTGTTGGACGAATTTGCCAAGCGTTACCCCAAGGTCATCTTGGATATCAGCTTGACCGATGAATTGTCGACCCTGAACCGGGATGATATCGATATCGCGATCCGCGGGGGCTATGCTCCAAACGAGCGCGTGGTAGCCATTAAGTTGCTCGATAATCGTTTCTTTGCGGTTGCCGCACCGGCCTATCTGGCCCGAGTTGGCGTGCCCGACCATCCTGCCGAACTGCGACAGCATGCCGGACTCTATTTTCGTACTCCGACGGGACCCACCCCCTGGCTCAGCTACTTCGACCAGCAATGGCAGGATGTCTCGGCACCGGCCGTGGGCATTTCCAATAATGGCACCTGGTTGATGGCGCAGACCCTCGCCGGCGCAGGCATAGTGTTGTTGCCCAAATGGGTGACCGAGCCCTATCTGGCGCGCGGCGAACTGATTTTGCTCGACCTGCAACCGAGCGTCACCATCACTTCCCACCCTGATGCGTCGGTATTCCTGCTCTATCAAAAACACCGCTACCTGGTGCCTAAGATTAAAAGCGCGGTCGACTTCCTGGTCGACCGGATTGCCCAAACGACCGCCACCGCTTAGCCGCTTGCCGCCGGCGCAGCAGCTCGCTCAGTGCAGTTTTAGGCGCGGACGTAGCACCTTATTCAGACTATCAGACAGGATACGCAGACCGGTCTTAAACCAACCGTGCAAGGCCAGTTGATGCATTCGATAGAGGGAGACATACATAAACCGAGCGATACGACCCTCGATCAACATGGTACCACGCGTTAGATTGCCCATCAGACTGCCGACCGTCGAATAGCGACTGAGATTTACTAAGGATCCATAATCGGTATAGACATAGGCTTTTAAGGTCGTTTCGCCGGCCAATTGCAGGCGGATATTTTGGTACACATGACTGGCCATCTGGTGCGCCGATTGGGCGCGTGGTGGCACGGTCTTACCGTCCGCCATCGGGCAGGAGGCGCAGTCACCGAGGGCATAAATATGATCGTCTAATGTGGTCTGCAGGGTGGGTCGAACCTGCCATTGGTTGATGCGATTGGTTGCCAAATCGGACATGGCGGCAAACTGGTCGGGCACCTTGATGCCGGCCGCCCAGACCAGAATATCGGCATCAATTACCTGCTCATCTTTGGTCACAAAGGCACCCGGATCGGACCGGGCAACCAGGGTATTGATCTTGACATCGATACCCAGAGCCACCAACTCCTTGTGCGCCGAGGCCGAAATACGTTCCGGCAATGCCGGCAAGATCCGCGGGCCAGCCTCGATCAAGGATATTTTCAGTTGTTCCGACTTCAGTTCACTGAGGCCGTAGGCGCGCATAATATTAAAGGTATTGTGCAATTCGGCCGACAGCTCCACGCCGGTAGCACCGGCTCCGACAATGGCGATTCGGTAAACCGCATCGGCATCGCTTTGCGCCCGACCATTCAACTTCAATAGGCCGTTCAACAACTTGCGGTGGAAGCGTTCCGCCTGGCTTGGGGCATCGAGGAAAATGGCATTATCGCGCACGCCAGGGGTGCCAAAATCATTGGTCACGCTGCCCAGGGCCAGCACCAGAATATCGTAGTTCAGGGTGCGTTCGGGCAGTACCGCCTGACCTTCATCATCGCTCAGTGGCGCCAGGGTGATGGTTTTTTCACTGCGATCGATACCGCTGAGGGAACCGAGCTTAAAACGAAAATGATGGTTAAAAGCATGGGCTCTATAGCTCAGAGAATCGACCCCCATATCCAGGCTGCCACTGGCGACCTCATGCAGCAGCGGCTTCCACAGATGGCTATTGTTGCGATCGATCAGCGTTACCTCGGCTTGCTTTTTTTTGCCATAGCGTCGGCCCAACTTGGTTGCCAGCTCCAAGCCGCCGGCGCCCCCACCCACTACAATAATTCGCATAACAAGATCCTATTTAAGGTCGAAAAGTTTAGGTTGGCGCAAGTATGAAACATTGACATTAAAGTACAACCGGTCTTTTCTGGGCCCGATGGGCCGGCTAGCGAACGCTGACGCGCACGCGCGCATGACCTAAGGCTTGAACAACCACCAAAACAGTATCCCCAGATTAATCATCAGAGTGAGCCAAAAGACCACCCGAAAACGTCTTTTAATCGTCTTGTGCCGCAGCCACTGTTGCGCCAACAATGCCCCAGGCCAACCCCCGAGCAGCGCCAACAGGTGCAGCAACCGCTCCGATGTGCGCCGCCAACCTTTTTTGGCCGCATACTTGTCCCAAGCGTAAACTACAAAGGTCACCAGGCTGGCCGCGCCATAGAAATACACCAAGCCCTTGGGTAACCAGCCGAACTGATACCCCAGTGCCAGTCCACCGACGGCGAACAGGAACAGAAGCTGGGAGATCCAGCGTCTCGACCGAGGTCTATAGCGCTTATCAGGGTGGGTGCTCATATGCTGGATTGGCCTAGAAAATGGGGGGGCAAGTGCGCAGTTTAGGGCTTACGGGTTTGGAGGCAACCCTTTATTCGGCGCGCCGGGCCAAGCTGACTCAGCCTGTCCACCGGAGTATCGGCGCAAATTGTGCCTGATAAGAGATTCAGGCCTTCAAAAAGGCGCGACAATAGATTACTGTATATAAATACAGTTAATTAGTTGCGGTTTAGCCTCTGATGCGTCTCTTTATTGCGGAAAAACCCAGCCTGGGCCGAGCCATTGCCGAGGTCCTGCCCAAGCCTCTGAAAAAAGGTGAGGGCTTTGTTACCGCCGCCAATGGCGATACGGTCAGCTGGTGCATCGGTCACCTGCTCGAGTTGCAGGCGCCTGAGGCCTATAACCCAGCCTTTAAGAAGTGGTCGCATGAGCATCTGCCGATCATTCCTGAAAAGTGGTTGCTGACGCCAAAACGCAACACCAGCAAGCAACTGGGCGTCTTACGCAGCCTGGTTAAACAGGCCAGTTCACTGGTGCATGCCGGCGACCCAGACCGAGAAGGCCAGTTATTGGTCGATGAACTGATCAACTTTTTAGGCGTCAAGGGCGATAAAAAAGCTGCGGTTCAGCGCTGCCTGATCAATGATCTCAATCCAGCCGCGGTCAGTCAGGCGGTAGCCAACTTACGCCGCAATCAAGACTTTATCCCCCTGTCGACCTCCGCCCTGGCGCGCTCCCGAGCCGACTGGCTCTATGGCATCAACCTAACCCGCGCCTATACGCTGCAAGGTCAGCAAGTCGGCTATAAGGGGGTGTTGTCGGTCGGGCGGGTGCAGACTCCAGTCTTGGGTTTGGTGGTCCGACGCGATCTGGCGATAGCAGCCTTTGTCAGCCATCCCTTTTATGAAGTCTGGGCCCAATTGGCAACAGCAACCGGCGAACGCTTCAAGGCCAAATGGCAACCGAGCGCGGCCTGCCAGCCCTATCTCGATGAGCAAGGGCGCAATTTGTCGCGCGCGTTAGCCGACAATGTTGCGCGCCGGATCAGTGGCCAAACTGGCACCGTGAGTCGACTGCAACGCGAGCATAAAAAGCAGTCTGCGGCGCTGCCCTATAGTCTGTCGACTCTGCAGATCGATGCCAGCAAGGCCTTCGGCCTGAGCGCACAACAAACCTTGGATATTTGCCAAGAGTTGTACGAAAAATACCAGCTGATCACCTATCCGCGCTCGGACTGTCGCTTTCTGCCCACCGAGCATCACAGCCAGGCGGCCACCGTGGTGGCCGCCATCGAGCACAACCTGGGCCAGCTCAACGGCCAGGCCATTGCCACCCTGCCGCTTAATTTGCAGCAAAAATCTCGCGCCTGGAACGACACCAAGGTCAGCGCCCACCACGCCATCATCCCAACACTGAAACGACACAGCGGCCTCAGTAAGGCACAGGGTCAGGTCTATGGCCTGGTCAGTCGTAACTATTTGATCCAGTTTATGGCGCCCTATGAATTTGCCAGCACAGAGGTTGAGGTCAGCATTGCGGCCGGTAGCTTTATCGCCAAGGCGATAGAACCCAAGATTGAGGGCTGGAAGCAGCTGTTTCCGAAGCGTTCGGCCAAGGCTGGCGATCCGGCTGAGGACGCTGACCAGCTGTTGCCCAACCTGACCAAGGGGCAGCTGCTGAGCTCGCTGCAGGCCGATCTGCTGGAGAAGGCCACCAGTGCGCCCAAGCCCTACAGCGACGCCACACTGCTGGCGGCCATGACTGGGATCGGAGCACACGTCAGCGATCCGGCGGTACGCAAGATTCTTAAGGATACCGATGGCTTAGGCACCGAAGCCACGCGCGCCGGCATCATCGAGCTGTTGTTTAAGCGCGGTTTTCTGCTGCGCCAGGGCAAGAGCATTGTTGCCACCGATACCGGGCGTATCTTTATCACCGCCTTGCCCGATGTCGCGACGACACCCGATATGACGGCACAGTGGGAGGCCCAACTCACCGCCATCGCCGAAGGGCGTGGCCAATACCAGGCCCTAATGGACCCCTTGACTGAACAATTGCAAGCTATGACATTGGCCAGTCGCAGTGTGGTGCCGACGCAATTGAAAGGACTGGGGACGGCTAAGGTATTCGGTAAAAAGAAACGTGCGCGCAAGAAAACCAGTGCCTAACAAGCGACACATAATAACCGGCTAGGCGGCTACTGCATCGGGTCTCTGCCATTAGGGGGTGTCGGGAAAATAGTCCACCAGTCGGGTTTGCAAAAAATCCCAAAAAGTTTTAATTCGGATGGTATTGCGCAAGTCCTTATTGGCGAGCAACCAGACCTGGGAATTAAACTGGGCCGGTAATCGATAGAGTTCCTGCAGCGGCTCAGAGCGTAACTCTGGCAGCAAAGCAATACCCAAATGCTGCAGGGCACACTGGTAAGCACCGATGATCCGGTTGGTTGCAACCGGCCGCGGGTTATTCAATGTCTTTTCATTAAACCAGCGCGCCGCCGGTGAAGCGAACAGCCGATAGGGTATAACCGGCAGTCCATCAAACACATAATCTCCTGATTCGAAATTAATATTATGCGTCTGAATAAATTCCTGACTGGCAAAGAGACCCCAATGCACGTCGCGAATTTTGCGGCCTATCAGGTTGTCGGGTACTGCCGAGCTGGCCCGAATTGCGATATCGGCTTCACGATTGGAAATATTCAATGAGCGAACATCTTCCAAAATTTCAAACTCAACCTTCGGATAGCTCAACTGAAATTCGGCGATAATCGAGGGCAGTAACTCAAAGGCGATTTCACCCGGTGCCGTGATGCGAATCAGGCCACGTATTTCGGTGAGCCGTGCCTGAGACTGAAAATGTATGCTGCCCACCAACGAGGCCATTCTCCGAGCGTCGGCTAAGATGGCCTCACCCGGCTCGGTTAACAGATAACCGCTGCGGCTCGACGTGAACAACTGGCAATCTAAGTGTTCCTCCAGGCTCTGCATTTTCCGCCACACCGTCGTATGATTTACGCCCAGATGTTTGGCCGCGGCCTTAAGCGAACCGGAGTCGGCTACTGCGATGAGATATTTTAAATCATTCCAGTCCATATCCAGTACCTCTAGGTAGAAATATTGCAATTATGCAATTTAACTTTGCATTAACTATCGTATCACTGCTAATTTAAAATAGATAAGCTGGAGCTAACCTAATAAGGATTCAAACTATGAACAAAATTAAAATAAGCTTCTATGCGCTCAGTGGACTGTTTTCACTGGCCATGGCGGCGACCGCAATGGCCAAGCTGACAACCAATCCAGCCCTGGTGCAATCGTTTGATGCCATGGGATACCCACTGTTTTTAATGACCATACTCGGCGTCGCCTATCTGATTGGCATCGCTGCAATACTCCAGCCGGTCTCCGATACGCTGCGCCAATGGGGTTATGCAGGTTTCTCAGTGGCGTTAGTGGGTGCCGTAGCGTCGCATATACTCAGTGGTGATCCGATAGCCAATGCGGTTCCAGGCTTGTTTTTATTGGTTATTTTGGCTGTTACCGTGGTACTAGAACGGCAATACCGCAACCAATAAAGCGCCCCGATCGCCCAGTGCGACTGCGGTTTGTAGTTATAAATAAAGGCGCCTGAATGGGCGCCTTTTTTATGTCACCTAGACCTAAAAACACGGACCCCAGCCGTGCATCCGAATATTCGCCCCCGCTAAATAAGTAAATAATAATATACGTGCTATATTGGTCCTTCGCATTAACCGTTCGCATCCTCGCACAGGGCCCTTAGATGACTGACTTTCTGGAACAGCTCGGGGACGATAACCTCCTAATTCTGACTGGTGTCATCGTTGGATTGCTATTTGGTGTCGCGGCGCAACAGAGCCGATTTTGTCTGCGTGCTGCTACCATCGAGTTTTGGCATGCTCACCTGGGTCCTAAGGTCGCCATTTGGTTGCTGGTCTTTTCAACCGCCCTGGTATTGACCCAGTTGCAGTTCAGTCTCGGCACTCTATCGCCCGATTCGATCCGCCAACTCACCGGTACTGGGTCGCTTTCCGGCGCGATCGTGGGCGGCCTGATGTTTGGCGCAGGCATGATTTTAGCCCGAGGCTGTGCCAGCCGACTGCTGGTGCTGTCGGCGACCGGGAATATGCGCGCCCTAACCACCGGCCTAATAGTCACCATTATCGCGCAAGCGGCCTATACCGGCATATTATCACCGCTGCGCGAATGGATTACTGCTTGGTGGCTTATTTCCGGCAATGTCCGAAATCTAGCCTTTTATCTGCCCAATGGTGCGCCGTTTCTGGTTTCGCTACTGCTTATGGCATTTAGCATTTTGATTACCCTACGCAATCGCCTCTCTACCAAGGTGATCGGTTATTCGCTGCTCACCGGATGTTCAATCGCGCTGGGCTGGTTGATGACCAGCTGGCATGCCTCTTGGTCGTATGAAATCGTCAAGATCCAATCGGTCACCTTCACTGGCCCCTCCGCCGATACCTTGATGGCCGTGATTACGTCGCCGACTTTACCGCTTAACTTCGGGACCGGACTGGTACCGGGCGTTTTTCTGGGGTCCATGCTGGCGTCGCTTGTAACCAAGGAATTCCAACTGGAAGCCTTTACCGCTGACACCGGTATGATTCGCTATCTCATCGGCGCGCCCCTGATGGGCTTCGGTGGCATGTTGGCGGGGGGCTGTGCGGTCGGTGCTGGGGTCACCGGTGGTGCCGTGCTGTCACTGACATCCTGGACTGCGCTGCTGTTTATGTGGCTCGGTGCCGGTATGACCGATCGTCTGATAATGAGGACACAAACTTAGAGGCCCAAATTACCAAGGGCATCTTCTGGTAGGTAAAGGGATTTGGGGGCACGGGCAAGCCTGCAAATTAAATCGTCAGGCAGTTCACGCGACTGCCTGATAAAAACTGCGTTCAGGCCGATGACTTTAACCCAGCTTGCGATAGCCGATCAGGCCGCCGGCAATAAAGCGCGCATTGACATAGCCCATGTTGCGCAAGGTAGCCGCCGACAAGGCGCCACGGTTGTTGGCATTGCAATAACAGAGTAATTGGGTGGTCAGATCCGGAATTAACCCTTCGACATTCATTTCCAATTTGCCGCGACTGATGTGCACCGAGCCATCAATGTGATCGGCATCGTGCTCTTCCTTATCTCGAATATCCAGTGCGACCGCGCCACTGGCGATCAATTCATCGACCTGAGCCGGGATGACTTCCTGGACAGAGGCGCGGGCGGTGTCGGCAAGCTGTTGGAATTTTTCGGTGTAGGCCATAGAGTCAATCTCGTCTGTGAGTTAAAACACGAAAATAACCTTATATTAGATAAATGTAAAGTACCATTAAACCTGATTGTCCGCAGTGCCGCCCGAGCCCCAACAATAGCGGCTGGGACGGCTGCCGAGCAACGGCCTCAGTCTGAACTTATATCTAAAACCAGAGCCTGATAGGGCTGCAGCAGCACTGACTGGACCTGTTCAACCTGATCGGAATAGTTATTCACAACCTGCTGCTGGACGGCGGCCTGGTAATGTCGGGTCAGTGCCGCGCCGGTGAAGTTCGCAATCACCAATATCTTTTTATTGCCGAAGGTCCGGCTGTAGGCAAAAACCTCGGCATCTTCGGGATCGATCAACTCAAATTGGCCGTAGACCAACACATCCCCATATGCCTCACTCTCACGCAGCTTGATCAGGTTTTGGTAGTGATAGAAAACCGAGTCTGGGTCGGCGTAAGACACCTCAGCATTAATGTTAGGGTAATTGGGGTTTACCGCCAGCCAAGGCTCCGTTGTGCTGAA
The DNA here is from genome assembly GCF_982785585.1 of Reinekea sp. Lineage (NCBI taxonomy): Bacteria > Pseudomonadati > Pseudomonadota > Gammaproteobacteria > Oceanospirillales > Saccharospirillaceae > Reinekea > Reinekea sp. The sequence continues at coordinate 69,452 of NZ_CEYAVF010000011.1, forward strand.
ACCCGCGTATTGCTCGGCATTCCATTGCATCGGCACCCGGGCATGATCGCGCGAAAAGGTATTCAGATAGTCCATCGCCTGGGTTTCAGAGATGCCGCGCGCGATCATCTTCTGATAATGAAATTTGGCCATCAGATCGTTAAATTCGTCGATGGCGTGGAATGTCTTATTGGTCATGGCCAACTCTTCACCCTGATAAACATAGGGTGTGCCACTCATCATATGCAGAACCGTGCCGAGCATCTTGGCGCTGCGGTTGCGTAACGCGTCGGAGTCATCACCATAGCGGGAGACTGGCCGCGGCTGATCGTGGTTGCTCCAGTACAGGCTGTTCCAGCCTTTGCCCTGCAGTTGCGTTTGCCATTTATTCATAATGGCCTTGTATTCGACCAGGTTAAAATCCTTTTTAACGGCGTTGTGCTCTTCACGGTCGATACTGACGTGTTCAAAATGGAAAATCATCGACAGTTCGTTACGCGCTGGATTGGAGTAAAACTGGCCGTCCAAGGGGGTGGTAAAAGGCGTTTCACCCACCGTCAGCACGTCATAATGCTGCAAGACCTGATCGTGCATTTCGCGCAGATATTGATGACACAGGCCGTTATTGGCCCAATGCTCCCAACCGGCCACGCCCTGATCAAAGATGCTCGCATCCGGATAGTCGGCCGGCTTGCCAATCATATTAATCACATCCATACGGAAGCCACCCAGGCCCTTTTTAAGCCAGAAGTGCATCATCTGGTAGATGGCATCCCGTACTTCCGGGTTGGCCCAATTCAGATCGGGCTGCTTCTCGCTAAACAGATGCAAATAATACTGCTCACTCGAGACGTCGAACTCCCAGGCCTTGGGGGTAAAGAACGATTCCCAGTTGTTGGGCTCGGAGCCATCGGCCTTGGCATCTTTCCAGATATACCAGTCGCGCTTGGGGTTATCGATACTGCTCTTGGATTCAATAAACCAAGGGTGTTGATCGGAGGTATGGTTAACCACCAGATCCATAACGATCTTGATGCCACGCTGCGCCGCCTGCGCGATCAATCTGTCCATATCGGCCATGGTGCCGAATTCGGGCGCGATGGCGCAATAGTCGGAAATATCGTAACCGTTATCGTCCATCGGCGACTGGAAGACCGGGCTCAGCCAGATGATCTTCGCGCCGAGCTGCTTAATATGGTCCAACTTGGCAATGATCCCCGGTATATCTCCGATGCCGTCGCCATTGCTGTCATTGAAGCTGCGTGGGTAAATTTGATAGACGACGGCGTTGTGCCACCACTGACGTTGAATAATTGCTGGATTCATATCGGGCTCCTAACCGGTCAGACCCCGCGGGGACAGACCGAACTGTTGTTTTATCGGACGGGTGCTTAATCGATGCCTGTCAGCATAGCTTGGGCAGCAGGCTTGCGCTGAAAAACGCGGTATTTTGGCAACTGATCGGCTCAAATTGGCCCGCACCACGAGTTACTTAATCGATTAAGAACTGTATCGACGACTTTTTCCAGTCTTATTTGCACGTATTGTCGGTTTGAGAAAGTCCTGCCCTAATTGACGGCAAGACTCGGTGAATATAGGCCACAGCAGCAGGGCCTAATAAAAAATAACCTTACTGGCCCAAATGCTCATCGATGCGAATAAAATTCAAATTCACCAGCCCGGTATCAAACACCACCCGCAACCGGTGTTTGCCGGCCGACACAGGAACCGCGGCGGTGGTTTTGTTACCCCAACTTTGCCAGCCGTTTCGGGGCACGGTTTGGCTACCCGATATATCGACGCCATCCAACTCCAGATGAAAGCTGCGATTGAACACATTGGAGGCGACCCGCGCGGTAAAGCTCAGCTGAGTTGCGTGCTGAACCTTGAGGTCGTATTCCAGCCATTCCCCCGCCTCGGTCCAACCCACATTGCAACCGCCACCCTCGGGGTCCGTGGTCAACTGTTTATCCACGCCGTCCCCGTTTGAGCATTGTGTACCCAGATCCGCGGCACTGAACTCAAGATAACGGTGGTAAGCCTCGGCCTCAATTCGGCCCGGCACCAAGAGGCCGGTGGCGGGATTGGCGTCGACCGTAAAGGTGCGTTGGGCGAGCGCACCGGCATGGCGATAGCCGGCATGGGCCACACTGTTTACCTGCACCGTCAGGCTGTGTTCGCCGTCGGGCATGTCAACATAGTCAACTGTTGCGACACCGTTGATATCGGGGAAGGCACTGATATGCGGCGGCGTATCGACGATAAAGTGCAGGTGATCCGTTGCCAAGGGTGCGCCAGTCCAACTCGCTTGCAGGGAGAAATCCGAGCGGTAAAAAACCGGGTTGTCCTGAAGTGTATCCAGATGAACGATCGGTGGGTTCGGCACCCGCGTGGCATCGTTGGGGTCCCCGCCGAAGGTCACTTCGGTAAAATCATCCCAACTGTCCGCATCGGTGTCCGCGGCGTTGGGGTCGGACTGATGGCTGAATTCCTCAAGGTTGGTCAGGCCATCGTCGTCGGCGTCGCTTAGCGCATCGCTCGGGTCATCAGGATCCAGGCCAAAGCGCCGTTCCCAGTCATCGGGCAGACCGTCTTCGTCACTGTCCATGACCGCGCCGATCGGCTCAAAGATGGCGCGCAGCACCGATGAGCCGGCCGGTGCAAGATAGGCTTGGGCACGCTCACCAGCGTTGGACCAGCTGACGAAGCGATAGGCAACTTGATCTAACAGTTGCGGCGACAAAGCCTCGATGCTCGTGGTCGAACCGGCGATTAGGGTCTTGTTCGTCGGTGTCGGGCTGGTCGATCCGCCCAGACTAATGGCCAGTCCGGCGGGCTCTGACTGCAGCGTCAGGTCGGCGGTGAGCGGATTTAAGCGCAAGGCTGTCGTGGTCGAGAGGGTCGTGTTGGCTTCCTGCGCGCCGAAGTCGATCAGCTGGTCGGTCAGAGACCTCTGTTGCAGCGCCAGCCAGTCCGCGGAGCGCACGAGCGATGACAGCCGGAGTTCATCCATCCGGCCGGTAAAGTAATCCCCGCCACCCGCCCGGCGGCCTATATTTAACGGCAACGAAGCCAAGACCGTTGCGCCAATAGCCTGCTGGGCCAGTTCAACACCCTGACCGTAGACCGTGGCCAAGCCCGATGCCGCCGAATAGGTAGCGGCCACGGCATGATAGCCGCCGCTTAGATCCATCGGCCCACTGACAAAGGCCTTACTCGCCCCGAGCATGGCCAAGTTGCGTGCCTGGCTGAGCTCTAGATTGACTCCCTGGGCCTCGGTCCACAGATTCTTATTCGAGATTAATCTGGGGTATTGGAAAATACTATCATTGGTGGTGTCCACATAGGCCTCTACGGAGAAATCGCCCACCAGCAGCGGATTAAAATCGCTGCCGGCATTAAGATAATTGCTGCTGCCATTGAAGCTGCGCGCGCCACCGAGCTCGCCCAATACCGGCGCAGTACCCACATTGAGCAACGCCTGCCCGGCGACCGAATCGGTGAGTTCGGACAGATGCCAGACGGCCGCATAGCCATTCCGCCAGACCTGGGCAGGTTGCTGACTGTCCGCCGCAAGGCTATTGCCGTAATAGAGAAAGACCGGCTCATCCCCGCTCACCAGTCGGTCTAGGCGTACCCAGAGCGTTGAGTTGCCTGTGGCATCCCAACGCTCGATTTCATGGGCCAGACGCTCGCCGCGGCTGTCGACAAATACCAGGTCTCGGCCACCCGGCTGGGTGAATGCATAGTCGATGCGGGCTGGATTCAATTTCACTAGGATCGGCACATCCACTTGGGCAGTCAGCCCCCTGTTGTTGACGGTCAACTGCCGGCGATACTGCCAAGCACTGTCCCACCAGTCGATGCCGGAGTCGACGCCTGTCAACTCAAAGCGCAAGGCCGACGGATATTCGTGATCTGGGGTAATAAAGCTGCCGCCGTCACCGGCAATATCGACCACGGGATGATCGTGACAATCGTCGACCGCCGCGCAATGCTCGATGATAACGCTCCACGATAAGGCCTCGCTCGGCAGGTCGCCGTCTTCGACATCACTGCCTCGGCCCGCTAAAATCAGGTTTTCACCGACGCTCCATTGATGCGCTATGGACGGCTGATCGATGGTCACACTGGGGGCACTGTTGCCGACGGTAATCACTATCGCTGCACTGTCGGTCTGCCCCGCGGCATCGGTCACCAGCACTTGCACTAATCGGCTTCCGCCGCTGTCATACTGGGCTTGAGCATAGACCTGATCCGCGTCTCCGAACTGACCATCGCCATCGAGATCCCAGCTGTACCTGAGGCTGTCAGGTTGGTCATCGGTGGAATCCGATGCATCAAAGTGCACCCTGAGTGGCGCCGGGCCGCTGCGCACATCGGCCGTCAACGCGGCTTGCGGGGGCCGATTAGCGCTCCCATAGGAATCGATTCGATAAATCCGCCCGCCATCAAAGTCGACATAATGCAGCTGGCCACCAGGTCCCTGCTGGATATCGACCACGCGTCCGCTGGTATCAACCACAAAGGCCTCGCGTCGCGTTGGGTCCGGCAGACCGTTCGCATCGGCGTAGATAACCCAAATACATTGGCGCGTGGAATCGGCGAAAAACAGGGCCTTGTCGTAGGCCGCCGGATAGGCCAATCGCTCGTTAAAGCTGATGCCAGTGACCGAGGATCCGCCGGTGCCGCAACCGTCGCCGGCGACCACCTCGTCACGATGCCGATAGGCAAAAAACGGTGGCGCCAAATCCATATTCAAACCGTTAAAGGTCTGATTGTGCACCGGGTTGCACAATAGATTACCGTTGAAATGTTGGCCCGTGCCTTCGTAACAGGGCCAGCCGAAATTCTCTATCGCACCGAGCGGATCGGCCAAGCGATTGATCTCCTCCCATTCACCGCCACCCACATCTGCGAGCCAAAGTTCATTGGTGTTGGGGCGAATGGTAAAACGGAATGGATTGCGCAGGCCGATGGCAATCATAAAATCGTCGGCCTCGTCGCCGCCGATCAAGGGGTTATCGGACGGTGCGCTGACCACAGCGCCGGAGACATCGAGCCGCAATACCGCGCCGTGAAAGTCCAACCGATCACCGCCGGTTAGCAAATCCTGCGAGCGTAACTGCCCCCCCTGGGAACTGGCTTGCACGCCGGTCACTGGATCGTCACAGGGGTTGCCAACCTGACCGAAATCGGTAAAGGTAAAACTGGCCCCCTCACCGGCACTTAGATAGAGAAAACCGTCCGCACCGAAGTGCAGATCGCCAACGGTGTGGCTGGGATATTGCTGGCACCATTTACCGCTAATCAGGGGCGATTCGAGGGTCGTAGCGACACCCAGGTTATCCAGATCGAGGGTTAAGCGCGCGAGTCGGCCGTTGATCACACACCCGTAGCCGGTCGGATCGGCGCAGCCATCGTTAAAAGAGTTACCGGCATCGAAGGCATAAAGAGCGAACAGTTGCGGGGTGTAGGGGAAATTCGGATGAATAGCCAGGCCCAACAGACCCCGATCCCAATAATCGTGCACATTGTTGCTCAGGTCAGCGACCAACTTGGCTTGACCTTGGGTCGGTTGGTTTCCAAGATCGTTATAATAATAAATACGGCCACTTTTTTCAGCGACGAATGCTTGCACCGGCCCACCGGTTTCGGGTGTAAAGCGGATCGCGGTCGGACGAACATGACCACTGATTAATAGGTTTTCTTGAAAACCGGGCGGCAAGGTTGCAGCACTAAGGTTAGCCAATAGCGACCCAATAAAGAAAGAAATTAACAACGTCCTTGTCATAATAAACCTCCAAATATAAAAATATTTACAGGTTTATTATCTTATTTATTTATTTATATTTACAAGAACATTTCCTTATACCGTCTACCTGATAAAATCATGTATCAGCAAGATAGGAAGGCTATCTTTTTGCATGGCGACCTAATTCCAGTCACGTCATTGGGCCCTCAAATAGTAGGTTCGGTGGTGATTTCCGCAACCAGTTGCGCACCAATGGCCAAGACAAGCTCATTCATTAGGGCGTCCCAGCGAGCATTCTTGTACGCCCAGAACTGGGCGTCAGGAGACCGGATAACGCGGACGTGAAAAACCTTATCGCCCACCGCCAGATCGGCCACGGCAATCAGAGGGGGCAGCGCATTGGCCACTTCGGCCAGATTGTAACCACCCATTAAATCATCTTGCGAACAACCGACAACAAAATTATCCAGGCCGGTGCCGTCCTGATCATCAGGTTGATAATCATCCGATGGAAGGTCAACTAATTGGGCCAGGTTATTAATATGAATGGTGAAATTGTGCAGATCAAAAGCCATCCCCTGATAAGCTTCGGGTAGTTCATTGGACAGATAACGCGTTAAAATCGCAACTCGACCGGGCGTCCTATAATGGTCCGCTAACTGGTAGGAACCATATTGGCAGTCGGTCAGGTTGACTGACAGAGTTTGATCGAGTTTCTGGCGGGCGGGGCGAAGATCTGTGATGGATACTTCATGTACTGATTTCTGTGCGGGCAACGTTTGGGCGGCGTCAAGGTGTTGACCATCACAACCTAATAGCAACCCAACCCCTAACAAAAAAATTCCAATCCGAATCATAGTCAATCTCCCTATTACTCGTTTACTAACCAATAGAAAATTAATTCGCTCAGCTTAGCGATGATGGCGTGCCGCACTCATCAGGGGAAAACTGCCTTGGGATACACGATACTCGAGATAGAGGATTTTAAAAGAGGGACTTAAGCGCGGGTAACGATCTGAAAATGGGTGGATGATTTCCGAAAGTTCGGGTGCATTCCACCCAGCGTTACGTCGCGCTAGGCAGTTGGCGACCCAAAGGATGGATCGGACTCACAACCTGTCGCGTAGCTGCTTAATTGGCTCATACGCAAATTATGCTCGGGCCGAACAGCGGCCAATAAGCGGGCGGATGCTTGCTTTTCTACCTCAATCCTTCACCGTTTCCATGGTCACATAGGTGCTGGTCTGGCCAATAAAGGGTAGCGTCGAGATATGCTCACCTAGGATACGGCGATAGTCTTCTATGTCCTTGCTGCGTATTTTTAATAGGTAGTCAAAGCCGCCCGCGATCATGTGGCACTGTTCCACTTCGGCAATGGCCATGACTGCCTTGTTAAACGCCTTGAGGGAGGCGTCGGTAGTCGAGCTCAAGGTCACCTCGACAAAGACAACATGGGCTTGTCCTAGTCGGTTGTAGTCGACAATAGCACTGTAGCCTTTGATGTAGCCTTCGCCCTCTAATCGCTTGATGCGCTGGGCACAGGGGCTCTTGGATAGCCCGACCATTAGCGCCAGGTCCGTCACCGAGACTCGGCCGTCGACGGCCAGAACCTTGAGGATCTTACGATCAGTTCGATCTAATTCACTGTTTTTCATCAAAAAACCCATTAAATGCTGCTTAATTCAAATCATATTAAGCCATAAGTTGGTCCATAACAGCAAATGCAGTGAAAATAACCGACAGGAGCCTGCTAATATTTATCCTTTAACCGATTCGACAGAGTAGCCGCCCATGACCATCGCCCACAGCCCAGAAGTTGAGATCCGCAATCGTTTACGTCAGCAGGTGTTGGCTCCGGAAAGCCAGTGTTTACTAGACTTAAGTATGCGCGCCGCAATCGATACGGCGCAGCGGGCGCGGATGGTGCAACAGGCCACAACCTGGATCGAGGCGGTGCGACGGGCCAAGAACAGCAACTTGATGGAAGCCTTTATGGCGCAATACGGCCTGACCACCGAGGAAGGGGTCGCCCTGATGTGCCTGGCCGAGGCCCTCTTGCGGGTGCCCGATGCGGCCACCGTATCGGCTTTAATTGATGACAAAATTTCCCCCTATGCGTGGCGCAGCCACGTCGGTGCAGCCACGTCTGCACTGGTTAACGCCTCCACCCTGGGTCTGTGGGCCACCTCTGAAATATTAAAATCGACCGATCAGCCGATTACCAAGGT
>NZ_CEYAVF010000011.1:77513-84247 GCF_982785585.1 Reinekea sp.
GGCATCTCAGTTAAGTTATCGGCCCTCTACGCCCGTTATGAACCCTTACAAAAACCCCAAGTAATGACGATTCTGGTCGAGCGCACGCGCACCTTGGCCCGTCTGGCACGGGCCGCCAATATGGGCTTTAATATCGACGCCGAGGAATCAGATCGCCTCGATCTGTCTTTGGATATAATCGAAGCCGTCTTGGCAGACCCAGAGCTGGCCGGTTGGGATGGCTTCGGTGTCGTGGTTCAGGCCTACAACAAACGCGCCAGCGCGGTTATCGATTGGCTCCATGCCGTTGCCTTGCGACTCGATCGTCGGCTTATGGTGCGCTTGGTTAAGGGCGCCTATTGGGATGCTGAGATCAAACGCGCTCAAGTGCTCGGCTTGGCCGGCTTCCCACTCTTTACCCGCAAGACCGCAACCGACCTGGCCTATATCAGCTGTGCCAAACAGTTATTTGAGCTGAGCGATCAACTCTACCCGCAATTTGCCACCCATAATGCCCACACCCTGGCGGCGGTCCTCGAATTGGCCCCAGCAGGGGCACGCTATGAGTTCCAACGGTTGCACGGCATGGGTGAAAACCTGCACGCCATCGTCCGCAAACAGGCCCAGACTCGCTGCCGAATCTATGCCCCGGTGGGCAGTCATGAAGAACTGCTGGCCTATCTGGTGCGTCGCCTGCTTGAGAACGGGGCTAACAGCTCCTTCGTCAATCAGATCGGTGATGCCAATGTGCCCGCGGCCGAGTTGGCGCAGGACCCCTTTGACGCCCTGCCCCGCCTGATCAATCAAGGCCAGCATCGCGCCGTCCGTTCGCCCGTTGGGCTCTTTGGCACCTCGCGCGCCAACTCCCTCGGTGTCGATCTCAACGATGTGCTGGCACTAGACACACTCAATAGCCAACGTGCGCTCTGGGCCGACCACTTGTGGCAGGCTGCTGCTACCTTGCCCAACGCTCCGTCCGATCCAACCGCACAGCTGCGCTTCAACCCGGCTAATCTAACCCAAGCGGTCGGTCGGGTCAGCGATGCCACTAAACATCAAGTCGATGCGGCCTTAGACTTGCTCGAACAGGCCAGTCCGATGGCCAAGGCAGATCGGCTACAAGCTTTGCGCATCACAGCGGATCTGTTCGAAAGCCACTACCCGGAACTCTTTGCTTTGCTCGCGCGTGAAGCGGGTAAAACCCTGGCCGATGCGGTCGGTGAGGTACGCGAAGCCATCGATTTCTTGCGCTACTACGCTGATCAGGCCGAGCTGCAAACGAACGATGCAGGGCTGGGTTTGGTGGTGTGCATCTCGCCGTGGAACTTCCCCCTGGCAATCTTCGTCGGCCAGGTTGCCGCCGCGCTCGCCATGGGCAATAGGGTTATTGCCAAGCCGGCCGAACAGACGCCGCTGATAGCAGCGCGTGCCGTCGAACTGATGTACGACGCCGGCATCGCGCGCGACAACCTGGTCTTGTTGCCAGGCTCTGGCGTTGAGATCGGCACCCGCCTGCTCAGTGATGCGCGCATTAAGGGCGTCTGCTTTACTGGCTCAACCGGCACGGCGCAAATTATCCACAAAAACATCGCCGCCCACTTGGACACGAGCACACCGTTGGTAGCCGAAACCGGCGGACTCAATGCCATGATTGTCGACTCCACAGCCCTGCCGGAACAGGCGGTGCGCGATATAGTCGCGTCTGGCTTCCAGTCCGCGGGGCAACGCTGCTCGGCCTTGCGCATACTCTATATCCAGGAAGATATTGCCGACAAGGTCATCCCGATGCTCGTCGGCGCAATGGATCTGTTAACCCTAGATGACTGCTGGCAGACCTCCACCGACATCGGCCCCCTGATCGACGCCGCAGCGCAAAACAAGGTCCAAAACTATATCGACCAACAAAAAAGTGCTGGCAATCTTATTAAGCAATTGCGAGCGCCGAGTGGCGGTTATTTTGTTGGTCCGGCGCTGATTAGGGTTAGCGGCATCGCCGATCTGGGTGAGGAAATCTTCGGACCAGTAGTGCATGTCGCGCGTTTTAAGGCGGAAGACTATGGCTCGATCATCGATGCAATTAATGCCAGCGGCTATGGTTTAACCTTTTGCCTGCATTCGCGCATCGAGCAACGCATCGCCCAGACCTGCCGAAGCATACATGTTGGCAACACCTATATTAACCGCAATCAGATTGGCGCCGTGGTCGGCAGCCAACCCTTTGGCGGCGAGGGTCTCAGCGGCACAGGCCCCAAGGCGGGCGGGCCACACTATTTAGCAACCTTTGCCCAGCCCAGCCGAGTGTTCGGCGCGCAAACAGCCAACGACCTGAACCACTTGCCGGCGGTTTTGGTGCAACAGGCTTTAACAGCCTTGACACCGGCTTCGGCCGAAATCGTTGCAGAGCCGATCAATCTGCCCGGACCGACCGGCGAAAGCAACCGCCTGACTCTGTGGAGTCGAGGAGTCTTTATCTGCCTCGGCCCCGATGCCCAAACGTTGCAACAGCAGTATGAGGCGGTTCGCGCGGCTAAGGGCCGGGCCTTGCTGATCGGTCCCGATCTGGGTGTGCCCGATTGGCTCAATGCCAGCCTAACCGACGGCAGTGCACTTGCTCTGGTGGGCCAATTGGCGCCTAACGATCTGGCGAGCTTAACGGGTTTTGTGGGTCTGTTGTCGAATCAGGCGGAACCGATTCAACGCAGCCTGCGCCAAGCCTTGGCACAACGGGCCGGTGCGCTGCTGCCGTTGTTGACAGTGCCGGTGCGTTTATCGAGTCTGGTGATCGAACGCCACGTCTCGATTGACACCACCGCCAGCGGTGGCAATGCCGAACTGCTCACGATCGCGGAATAGCGAGGGCCATCAGGCCTCAGGGGTATAGAGAAAAATCAAATCTTGATCCATGCCCTTGGGGTCGTTCGAACGTTCAAAAATCAGTAAATCTTCGGTTCCGATCAGGCAGTGCTCCATACCGGGCACAAAGGCATATCGGTCCCCGGGTGCCAATGCATGGACCCGCAGCTCTGTCTCGCCCAGCTCACCCACCAACAGTAAACCTCGCCCTTCAATGACCTCAATTTGCTCTTGTTTTACGCTGTGTGTTTCCAGCGCCAGGTAGCCGCCGCGCTGCACCACTAAATACTTTTCAACTGTCGGCGGCGCGAGCCGAGTGATCACCACCCCGCCCCACGGCGTGGCAATAACGCTATCGGTCACGGCACCCTCGGCAATACGCGCTTGCAGCTCATCGAACTGGGCCTTCGGAGCCCCGTCCTGGTGAGCAACCTGGTTCCGCCACAGCGTACAGCTGGCACGGCAAAAGGCGTTAAAACTAGCTTGAGAATCAATTCGGCCAAATTCAGCCAAGCCCTCAGCCAGACCGGACAGATCCGGATTTGCCGCTAGGGCAGCGAAATTTACATCAAAAAAATCCGCTGCCGATGGGCTTGGGTTGGTCATGCCGAGGTCCTTTGAATTATTAGAGTGGGTTTGGGTTAAAACCAGCAAGGGGTCAAGCAAGCCGGCCAGAAAAGCCTGCCAGGCCATTGGATAGTGATCGTCCACTATCACCACTGGCGCCGTTTGCTGGTCATCGCTCTGCTGCAGGGTAACACGATGCGCCAGCAACAGTTGGTGCGGGCTCAGCAATTGCTGGTGATGCTCCGGCGTCAGGCTGTCGGCCAAACGATGCAGGTAATACTCACCCTGATGAGCGTAAATCTTGTCGCCGACGATGGCGTGGCCCAAATGCGCCAAATGCGCGCGGATCTGATGCTTGCGCCCGGTGACTAGTTCACATTCGATCAGACTGTAACCGGCCATGCGCTGTACAACCCGAAATCGGGTGGTGCTAGCCTTACCCTTTTCATCCGCGCGGCAGACATGCATCTGACAACGGATCGGACTGTCGCCCCGAACGGCCAATTTATTATTGACCTCCAGCTCGGTCCAATCGGGTGTGCCATAGACGATGGCTTGGTAGATTTTTTGCGTCACCAGGGTGTGAAATTTCGGTTGCCAGAGCTTCGCCTGATCGTTGTTTTTCGCGAACAATACAATGCCGGCCGTTTCCTGGTCGAGCCGGTGCAATAGCTGCGCCTCGGGCCAATCGCTCGTGCGCCGGACTAACGCCGTCAAGGTGTTGTAGACATTTCGTGTGGTGCGGTGCACCGGCAGGTTAGCCGGCTTGTGCACGGCAAAGAGCGCATCGTTCTGCCAGAGCAGCTGCCAGCCAATATCCACCGCCTCCTCACTGTAGTGATTAAGGCAAAAACTGAGCTGCTGGCCAAGGCGCAGCTGCGGATTACCAACCATCACCGAATCATCGACCAGGGTGGTATCAGCTACCAGCCGCGCGGCCCAATCGTTGTTGTCGATAAAGGGAAAGTAGCCATCAAGGTAGGCGTATAGGCTCAAGCCGTCGCCCTGATGACTAACAACGGCGTTAAAGGTGACATCCATTTTCGCTTTATACCTTTTGGCGCGGTGGGCCCGATGTGTATGGGGCAAGGAATCCGAAGGGTACTCAACCCAAGGGCCCACAGTATAGCCTTGCCGTCGTTATTTATTAAGAGGCCAGGCCTCTGGATCGAGCTATTAATAGCTAAAATTCGCTATCATCGAGCGGCTCAAGCTCTACCACGGGCATCTAACCCGTTTTACAAGCAACGCAACTTGAAACTTAGCGACCATCCGCCTTTAACCGGGCTAGGACCAACAGCAGTGCGCGCTGCCAGTCCGACGCAGGCACACCCAACTGCTGGGTCAATAATGAACTGTCCAAGGCGGAATAGGCCGGCCGTAAGGCTGGACTCTGGAACTCGGCGGCTTTGATGGGCACAAGCGTGGGCCGCTGCCGCAGCAGTCCGTGCGCAATTGCGCTGGCTACTATGGCTTGGGCAAAGTCGTACCAACTGAGCACCGAATTCCCGGCATAGTGAAACAGACCGGTCGGCCTTGGGCCGGCAACCGAGGGGTCCCAGGCCACAAGCCGCTTGACCACCTGAGCCAAATCGCCGGCATAGGTCGGGCAGCCCCGTTGATCGGTGACCACTTGAATGGGTTCGGCTGCATTGGCTAGCCGCAGCATCGTCTTGACAAAGTTAGTGCCGTATTCGCTGAACAACCATGAGGTCCGAATCATGGTGACGCGGCAGGCAGAGGCTAACACCACCTGCTCGCCGGCCAACTTACTGGCGCCATAGACCGATAGTGGATGCGGAGCCGCTTGTTCTTTATAGGGCGCCGGTCCGGTGAGGGGTTGACCGTCGAAGACATAGTCGGTGGAAAAATGTATCAGGTCGGTGTCGGTGTGCAAGCACAGTTCCGCCAGTCGACCCGGGCCTTGGGCATTCACCCGGTGAGCAGGCTCGGCCTCGGTTTCAGCCAGATCTACCGCGTTATAGGCGGCGGCGTTGATGACCATATCGGGACGATGCTGGTCAAAGGCGGCGCGCAGTTGGTCGAGATCGGTCAGGTCCAAATCGTGTCGAGTCAGTGGTACCAGCTGGTCGGGGCCGTCACGTAGGGCATCCTGCACGCAGCGGCCTAGCTGCCCTGCGGCGCCAAGCAAGAGAATCTTCACGCGTTGTCGGCCGGCGTTTCGGTCCGCCCTACCTCAGCGAAGACCATTCCCTGTTGGTCCTTGACCGACAGGAGCGGTACGTCGGTGATGGGCCAATCGATGCCGACCGTCGGATCATTCCAGATCAGGCAGCCTTCATCGCTCGGATCATAATAGTCGGTGCACTTGTATTCGACATCGGCGCCGTCGGATAAGACCAGAAAACCGTGCGCCAGACCCGGGGGTATCCAGAGCTGATGTTTATTCTTAGCTGAGAGGAGCAGACCTTGCCATTGGCCATAGCTGGGCGAGTCGGGTCGGATATCAACCACCACATCAAAGACCTCCCCAGACACCACCCGCACTAGCTTGCCCTGCGGCTTTCGGCGCTGAAAATGCAAACCGCGCAGCACCCCCTTGCGGGAATAGCTGTGATTGTCCTGCACAAAATCGAGTTCAATATTGAGCGCCAACCGATAGTCCTGCGCCTGGTAGGTTTGCAGAAAGAACCCGCGTTCATCGGCGAAGACACGCGGTTCGATGAGCTGTACACCGGCTAGCGAAGTCGGGCGCACGTCCACTACTGGTAACCCTCGGCGACCTGGCGCAGATAGCGACCGTAGGCGGTTTGTTGCAACAGCTGCGCGGCCCGCTCCAGTTCGGCTTGACTGAGCCAGCCTTTGCGAAAAGCGATTTCTTCCAGGCACGCGATTTTCAAACCCTGGCGCTGTTCAACCGTTTGCACAAATTGGCCCGCTTCCAAGATCGCATCCGGCGTGCCGGTATCGAGCCAGGCAAATCCCCGCCCGAGGATGGACACCTTGAGTTGCTTTTGGCGCAGATAGGCCTTGTTGATATCGGTTATTTCCAGCTCACCGCGCAACGACGGTTGAATGCTTTTGGCGATCGACACCACCTGATTGTCATAAAAATACAGGCCGGTGATGGCATAGGGAGAGGTCGCCACCTGAGGTTTTTCCTCCAGGCTCAGCGCTTGACCTTGATCGTCCAGCGTGACCACGCCAAACCGTTCTGGGTGGGTCACATGGTAACCAAACACCGTGGCACCGGTTCGACGAGCCATGGCATCGGCCAGACGCGTGCTAAAGTGTTCGCCGAAGAAAATATTATCACCCAGCACCAGGGCAACATTGTCCTGGCCGATAAACTGTTCACCGATAACAAAGGCTTG
>NZ_CEYAVF010000012.1:0-60481 GCF_982785585.1 Reinekea sp.
CTGAACGCGGCATAACGATCCCGCTTGCGTCTGCCGCCACTAACACCCGTTCAGCAAAGCTGAGCGGGTGGCTTCCAACAGCCTGCCAAAGCCTATGCATCCTGCCCGGCGACGGCCTGCTCACGACCCGCTCAAAATTTCCAGTGAATCGATGAATCAACCGATTGCGCTTCCGCGCGCGCGACTAATTCCGTATTATCCGGGCCTTGAGCCATTATTCTAAAGCCGGAGTTCCCTGTGTCTAAAATTATCGTTGCTGTTCTACTGTTGATCATCGCCTCAGTGTTGGTGAATCGTTATTTTACCAACCGTAAATCGGCCGAGGTCAACATTGCTGTCGGCCAGGAATATCTGATCGAGAACCTAAAAAACGTTAATGTGCAAACAACCGACTCAGGCCTGCAATACGAGACGCTGGTGCAGGGCGATGGCAGCGTGCATCCCAAGGCGACCGACAGGGTAACAGTGCATTACCATGGCACCCTGATCGATGGCACCGTGTTCGACAGCTCGGTTGAGCGTGGCCAGACCATCAGCTTTGGCCTGAACCAGGTGATCAAGGGTTGGACCGAAGGCGTTCAGCTGATGGTCGTCGGCGACAAGACCCGCTTCTATATTCCCAGCAAGCTGGGCTATGGCACCCAGGCCGCGGGTAAGATTCCAGCCGGTTCGGTGTTGATATTTGAGGTTGAATTGTTCGGCATTAACGAATAATGCATCCCGATGCATGAATTTGAACTGATCCAACGCTGTTTCGCCGACTGGCCCGTGCGCCATGCCCAGGTCTTAACCGGCATTGGTGACGATGGACTGGTCTGGCAAGACCCCCGTCCGCTGGTGATCTCTACCGACACCGCCGTTGTCGGTCGGCACTTTCCGGTCGATGCCAGCCCCGAACAGGTCGCCGGTCGGGCCTTTCTGCCCGCGCTCAGCGATCTGGCCGCGATGGGCGCCAGCCCAGCCTTCTTTACCCTGGCGCTGACCTTACCGGCGCGCCTCAATAATGCTTCCGAGCCAAACATTGAGAGCTGGATTCAGGCGTTCGCGACTGAGTTGCGTCGGTTGGCCATCGCGCATAAATGCATGCTGGCCGGTGGCGATACCACCGCCGGTGAGCAACTGACCTTGACCCTCAGTGTGCACGGCACCTGTGCCCAGCCGGTGTTGCGCAGCGGCGCGCAGGTGGGCGATGCGGTGTGGGTGACTGGGCAACTCGGTCAGGCCGCCGCGGCCCTGCCGTTGATCCTGGCGGGCAATGCCGCGGCGGCGCCACCGGCCTGGTTAGCCGCCTACTGGCAGCCCAAACCGCAAATCGCACTGGCCGAGCAGTTAGCGGTTTTCCTGCACAGCGCCATCGATATATCCGACGGTCTGCTCGGTGATGCCGGCCATCTGGCGCGCAGCAGCCAAGTCGACCTGCACCTGAACCTTAACGCGCTGCCGCTCGATGCCGATCTAGTGGCCCTGGGTGATCGCGGCCTGCAATACGCCTTGGCCGGCGGCGACGACTATCAGCTGTGCTTTACCGCTGGCATGAATGCCGGCGAGCAGATCGAACGGATCGCCCAATCACTGGGTGTTCGGGTTAGCCGGATCGGCGAGGTAAGGCAAGGCACTGGCCAGTTGCACTGGTATGATGATGACCGAAAACGGGATCTGCCCTGGCAGAGTTTTGAACACTTTTAACAAGAACTTAACTCAACACAACAATTCTGGAGCCCAAACCCATGATAGAACCTATCGAACGCCGCTGGCACAATCACTGGGTGCACTTTTTTGCCTTCGGTTTTGGCAGCGGTGCGGCGCCCAAAGCGCCTGGGACCTTCGGCACCCTGGCGGCCATTCCGCTCTACCTGTTGCTGGCGCAATTGCCGCTCTATGGTTATCTCGCGGCGCTGGTTGCTACCTTTGCCTTTGGTGTCTATGTCTGTGACCGGGCCGCACAGGACATGCAGGTGCACGATCACGGCGGCATCGTCTGGGATGAGTTCGTCGGTTTCTGGATCACCATGGCGTTCTTGCCGGTGCATTGGGTTTGGATCGTTAGTGGCTTTGTGCTGTTCCGGCTGTTCGACATTCTCAAGCCGTTCCCAATCTCCTGGCTCGACAAGCGGGTCAAGGGCGGTTTTGGCATTATGATCGATGATGTCTTGGCGGGTCTGTTTGCCCTAGCGATTCTACAAGCGATCCGCTATAGCTGGTTTTGATTGGCTCGCTCCGCTTTGCGTCGCTCAGAAAGTACCTGTCGCCGATGTTGGCCGGCACGGCCTTGAACGACCGTTAGGGCCGATGAGACAGCGCAAATGCTGCTCGACCGAGCCTACTAAAGTCATTCAAACTGTTCGGTATAGCCGATTTCACTGAGTTTTTGGCTCAATAGCGCTTGGGTGTCCTTGTCGTTGTCCAGCGCAATGGCTTGCTGCAGCAGCGCTTGGCAGTCGGCCATACTGATATGACGGATCAGCCACTTCATCACGGGCAATTTGTAGGCCGACATACTCAGGGTGTGTACCCCCATGCCGAGCAACAGCAGAACAGCGCGCGGATCGGAGGCCATTTCACCGCAGACGCTGACCGGCAGGTCGAGACGTTTGCAGGTTCGGACCAGGTCGTGAATGGCTGCCAAGACGGCCGGATGAAAATGGGAATAGAGATGCGCCACGCGCGGGTTGTTGCGGTCGACGGCGAGCAAGTATTGGGTCAAGTCGTTTGAGCCGATCGACACAAAGTCGATATTGGCGCGTAAGGTGGGCAGCATCCAGATGATCACCGGAACTTCAGCCATAATGCCAACCGGTGGTTTGTGGACCGGGAAACCTTCTTCATTAAGCTGTTTCACAGCCTCATCGATCAGGGCATGCACGCGCACCAATTCGTCTTCTTGGCTCAGCATCGGAACCATGATCTGCAGGTTGTCATAGCCGATATTGGCCAACAACATGGCGCGGATCTGGTCTAACTGGATATTGCGATAATCCAATGTGAAGCGAATGCCGCGCCAACCCAAGAACGGGTTTTCTTCTTTAATTGGGAAATAGGGCAGAGCCTTATCGCCACCGACATCGAGTGTGCGCATCACCACCGGCATCGGCGCATAGGCTTCGAGCACACCGCGATAGATACGCGTCTGTTCCTCTTCGGTCGGGAAGGTGTTGTGCACCATAAAGGGTATTTCAGAGCGGTATAGGCCGACACCTTCGGAGCCCCGTTCCAGTCCGGGTCGTATATCGGCCAGCAGACCGGTGTTGGTATAGAGGCGTATTTTCGCGCCATCGGTCGACTCCGCGGGCAGATACCGCAAATGGGCCAAGTTGGCTTGGCTGGTTCTGTGGTGGGCCATCACCTTGAGGTATTCGTTGGTGACTTGGTCCGGTGCGTTGCCAATGACCAGGCCGCGATGGCCGTCGAGAATTAGATCCAGGCCATGCAACATGCGCAGATCGCCTTCACCCAAGCCGACCACGGCGGGAATGCCGAGGGCATTGGCCAGAACCGAGGTATGTGACAGTTTGGAGCCCTGGTTACTGACCACCCCGGCGATGAATTTCGAGTCAATCCGGGTTAGGTGTTCGATGGTGATGTTTTCACCAATCAAGATTATCGGCACATCGCTGGTGATGACTTCCGGTTCCAGGTTCTGTAATTGACGGTAGACGCGCACGCCGAGCACGCGCAGATCATCGGCACGTGCCTTGAGGTAGAGGTCTTCCATCACATCGAACACGGCGATTTGGGTCATCATGCCCAGTTTCAAGGCCGTGCTGGCACTGACGCCATTGGCCAAGTGGCCCTGGATGGCCGAATGCAATTCTGGGCTGGTCAGCAGCAGCTTGTAGACATTGATCAGCGACGTCAGGGTTTCGGTGATGCCGTGGGTGTGTTCATCGCTCTCGAGTTCTTCGAGGGTATTGTCAAAGGCTTCCTGGATGCGTTGTTGCTCAAATTCCACACTGGTGCCACTGCGTTCTTCTATATCTTCTAAGCGAATATCATTGCGCACCACCCAGCCGCGGGCCATGGCGGTACCCGGCGCGCCGACGATACCGGTGAGGCGGATGACGGTATCGGTACTAACCTTAACGTGGGCCACCTTCTTCAGGCTGGCACCCTGACTGGCGACTAGGTGAGCGCCCATCGTAATCAGAAAAGCCTCCTCCTCCTCGGTGAAGCGACGGGTCTCCTTGACCTGAACCACTAAAACACCGAGCACTGCGCCCAGATGGATCATTGGGATGCCGAGAAAACCTTGATACCGGTCTTCACCGGACTCGACAAAAAATTTGAACTTAGGGTGTTGCTCGGCAAAGGGCAAGTTGAGCAAATGCTGGCGACTGGCAATGGTGCCGACCAGCCCTTCTCCGAGCTCCATGCGAATGATGCCAATGGCCGACTTGGCCAGACCCTCGGTTGCGGTTAGCACCATTTGCTGCATGTCATTCATCAGATACAGACTGCAAACATCGACCTTGAGGGCCGTGCGAATGCGGCGCACGATCATCGATACCAGAGCTTTTTGGCTCTTAACCTGACCGGCGTCGAGCAGGATTTTTTTGGCAAGCAATAACGGGCTTCGCATGGCGGGTACTTTTCGAGGGTCTCCGCGCGATTATACCAGATTCGCGCGCAAGGCCATTCAGTCTGGGGCTATTTTTTTACGTCGGACCAATAAAAGCAGACCCAGCATCCAGGGCAGTCCGGCGCCACCCCGGCTTGTTGGGCTTTGCGCCCCGGCGGGCTGGGGGTTTGCCAAGGGCACCGCGGAGCTGGCAGCCTCATTATTGAGCGCCATGTTGTTCAAATCGGTGCCGGCAAAATCGAGCCGGCTGGTGGCGCTTTGGTTATTGGCGCTGATGATATCGGCTTGGCCACTGTCATCGACGTCGACCATGAGCACGGTATCGGCACCGTCCGTGTCGAGCACGGCAATGGTTATTAAACCACCCCCAGACTGGACTTGCATGACTTCCAAGGCACCGCCGGGGCGCAGTACGGCCAGGTCATCACGGCCATCGCCATCGTAATCGCCGACGCTGAGATCGGCCACCGAGCTACCCAAGGACTGCAGCTGCAGGCTGCTCTGTCCATCCGAGTCGACCGTGAATATCTGCAAACCGGCCGGCTGGGCGTTATCGGCGGCATTGATAAAGACAATATCGCTTGCTTCGCCGTCGCCATCGAGGTCAGCCAAACTCATGCTTTCGGTGAGGTCATCGGCCCCGCCCAGTTCGATGCGCTCGAATTCAAGCAGCTCGGTCGCTCCGACTCGCCCTAGGGCCCGAGCCCACCGGTCCAAGCCGCGATTAAACAACAGCTGATTTGCTTGGCCGTAGTTAGCAAAGAGAATGTCCGGGCGACCATCGCGGTTGAAATCGTGTATCAGCACGGCACGCGCGCGGGTCCGGCCCAGTTCGGCGTGGAAGCTGAAGGTGCCGTCACCATTATTCAGGTAGAGGGTATTGGGGTTATCCCAATTGGCGAAGACCAGGTCAATGTCGCTATCTCCGTCGATATCGCCAAAGGCCACACCTCGACTGTTGGCCAACCCGAGCCGGTCGATCAAGGCGAACTGGCCATTGCCATCGTTGCGATAGACGCTATTGGCCTCGCCGCCCCCATTGGCCAGGACCCAGTCGATATCGCCATCATCGTCGGCATCAAACAAGGCCATGCCATAGCTGTTGGCGGCATCGCCCAAATGGCTGTGTAACACCGGGCGAAACCAGGACCGGTCGAAGCGATAGCTGGTGCTGGCCTGACCTGGGCCATTGGCAAAGAGCAGCTCTGGCCAGCGCCCGCCCTGAATATTGGCGATGCCCAGTGCCCGCACCTGACCCTTGCCGAACGCCGGCACGCTGTATTGGGGAGTTGCTGGGGTGCTGGCGCTAAAGGTCAGGGTGACTCGAGCCTGGTTGTTGTCGGGCAGAACCTCAAAACCGGCGTGTTGGGCAGTGAATCTTAGATCGCTGCTGCCGACCGAGTCCTGGCGCACCGCGAGGGTGAGTTGGGTCGAGTCGGTCAGGCTGAGCACGCATGATTGACGCTCTGGGTCGGTGTCGGGCAGATTGCTCGCCACAGGGCAACGGCTGTCCTGGCTGGACCACTCGCCGTTGAAACTCAGGCTGAGCTCGGCCTCGAGCGAGCTTTTTGGCCCCAGATTGGTCAGCGTTAGGGTGACCGGCACCCAGCCGTTGGTGGACCAGAGGGTGCGTTCGACGGCCAGGCTGACGCTCAGATCGCTGGCACTGAGATCATCGAGAATGGGCAGCGTCCGACTCTCGTAGACCGTCGCACTGCCGTCGCTCACGCCGATCTCGAGGCTGTGCTCGCCGACCGCGCGATAGTCCGGTCGAATCTGCAACAGCCCAGTGGCCGACAGTTCGAGCCAGTCTGGCGCCTGGCGCAGACTAAAGCTCAGGGCGTCGCCATCGAGGTCGAATCCGGTCAACTGAACGTCCAGATCCCGATAAATTTGCCCAGTGGGCAGCGCCGGACCGGTCAATTCGGGCAGATCATTGACCGGAAGCACCGTCAGTAACAGTGGCAGACTGTTGCTACTCAGCTCGCCATCACTCAGCGTCAAGTTGATCGATAGGCTGCCAAACCAGTTGGCATCGGGAATGATCTTATCGGCGGCAATCTGATAATGGTCGCCGCGTTCGAGGCTTAGGCTGAAGTCACTGCTATCGGGGTCGTTCAGGTCGAGCAGAGCCTGGGTGACCAATAGGCTGCCGTCTTCATGAATAGTCTGCGGCGCGATGCTCAGTAACCGGGGGGCGTCATTAACCGCCAGCACATCGATAGTCACCAGGAAGGTAGCGCTGAGCAGTTGGCCATCGTTGATCTGCATGGCGACTGTGAGCGGCCCGGCATAGTCGAGCGCCGGTACCAGCCGATCGCCGTTCACCTGATAATGGTCACCGGGGCTGACCACCAGGCTGAAGACGCTCGAGTCGACATCGCTGAAGAGCAGCAGCTGCTCGTCCAGTAACCGATCTAACGGCAACTCGTTGTCTTCCTCGAACTCTATCAGGCGCTGCCCGGTCAGTTCCGGCGCATCGTTAACCGGCGTTACCACGATGTGAGCGATTACCACCTCGCTCAGGGCCAGGCCATCGCTGACTTGAACGGGGACCAGCAACTCACCCGACCAGTTCGCATCGGGCCGAATCTGCGTGCCCATCACCTGGTAATGGCTGCCGCTGCCGAGCATTAGGCTAAAGCTTTGGCTGTCGGGGTCGACGATGTTCAGGTCGGCGAGGCTCAGAGTCAGGCTGTTGTCTTCGAGTACGGTGAGGGCGCCAATGGCCCCAATGATCGGTGCATCGTTGACCGGGCTGACGGTGAGCACAAAGTTAAAGGGCGCACTGTTGTATTCCAGATCACTGACGCTAACCGGAATGGTCAGCGTGCCAGCGAAGTTTGGCGCCGGGATGATGGTCTGCTGGTCGATCGTGTAGGCGCTCCCCGATGAAATGTTCAGGCTGAGACTGGCCGGCGCTTCATCGATCAGTATCAGGTCGGCCAGTGCCAAGGTGTAGCGCCCATCTTCGCGCACCGTCACTGTCCGCTGGCCAATGATTTGCGGCGGCTCGTTGCGGGTCGTCGCCCAACCCAGGTCCTCCAACATGGTCACCGCTAGATCGGTTTCGGGTATGGTATCGTGCAGGTCGACCATCATCAGCTGCTTGGGCAGCGTGCCGTCGTGTAGGTGCAGGCCGGTGAGCTCGGGCGCGTCATAGCTGCGGGTAAAGAGCAGCAGCGCATCATCGGTACGCCCGAAACTCAGACCGCTGGCGGCGGCCCAGCTGTTGTTACCAGCAAAGGCCAGGTCGGAACTGCGATGGGCGAGGGCGCGGATCTCGGCGCCGGTCATATCGACCACACTGCGGCCGGTGACCGAGGACTTGAGCCCAGTCAGATAGATATCGTCCTGACCGTTGAGCCGTTCACCAGTGGTAACATTGCCCAGCGCGATCAGGCCCAGGCCATGGGCCAGTTCCTGCAATGTCTCAAAATAGAGGCTGTACTGGCTGTAGTCGTAATTGGCGTCGTAGCCGAGATACCATTTTTGGCAGGCCGAACGATTGATCATCCGGGCATTGAAGGCAATATTAATATCGGCCGCTCCGGGCAGCAGGTCGGTGCCGGCCAGGCTATTAGCCAGGGCGATAGGGTAGTGCGTGTTGGCCAGCGGCGCTTGGGGAAAGTTGATCGCACTGGCCGGTGGCTGTGTCTGCACTTGGACATTGTAGGAAAAGCTACAGACCTTATCCACGGTTCCGACATAGACCTCGATTAGGACGTCGGAGCGCAGAGTGTCGGCCCAAAATTGCGCCGCCTCATTCATCACCGTCTGGTAGCTGGCGGTGTAGATCGGGTGGTAGGTCATCATGAAGTTGCTGCCCTGGCCTTGTACCAGAGTGCCCGCAGACACCATGGGTAGGCATAGGGTCAGCAGACCCGTAGCCAAAAACCGATTCATCGCCATCATCACTGCCCCCTATAGATGCAGCTAACCATAGGACCCTAACCCAATTCCTCAACGTAATTTGGCAATGGGATGGCGGAACTGTGAACCGAACGCTGTTATGGGTCCATTAGAACCACGATAGCGTCAATTTCCTGTGCTTTTGGCTGGGCGGGCTCTAAGGTGTCATCTGGGGCCTTATTGGAAATGTCATCGCATTGGCACCCAATAATTGAACTCAGTTTGCCAGCTTGAGCCAATCGGCATACCTGCCCAGGCTCCAATGCGGTCGACGATTTTCGGACTGGAGTTAAAAAACATAGATAAATCAACGATCTGGCTAGACTTGGCCGATGTGCGGGTTATAATGCGCAAGCTTTTTGAGGGCCTTTAGCTCAGTTGGTTAGAGCATACGACTCATAATCGTCAGGTCCCCGGTTCGAGTCCGGGAAGGCCCACCATTCAAAAAGACTCTAAGAACCCGCTTTTGGCGGGTTTTTGCGTTTCTGTGGTGCAGCTTTTGAGCCATT
The DNA here is from genome assembly GCF_982785585.1 of Reinekea sp. Taxonomy (NCBI): domain Bacteria; kingdom Pseudomonadati; phylum Pseudomonadota; class Gammaproteobacteria; order Oceanospirillales; family Saccharospirillaceae; genus Reinekea; species Reinekea sp. The sequence goes on from NZ_CEYAVF010000012.1 coordinate 8,998, forward strand.
CACACTAAAACGTCAACTTGCGGCCAGTCTTATCCCGCTGCCAAAGACCCTTAATTCCCCGTCCTTCTTAAGCTGAAAGCGGCTTAGATTGCCATTAAGACTTTAGTCTCATTCACTAAAGTCTAATTAACAACAGGCTCTAACTCCTTAGACTAGACCTTACCCTAGAAGCACATCTGGATGTATTCGCTGGCAGTGCTGACTTTGGTTTAACAACAATAATAATATGGAGACTTCTATGACCGACAAGAAATCAGAGAACATCACCAAGCCCGCTTCTGGATGGTCCCGTCGCGATATACTCAAGGCCAGCTCCGTTGGCGCTATTGGTGCAGCAACGCCAATGTTTTATACTCCCAATGCATGGGCCGCCAAAACAAACAGTAACTATCCAGTAATGGGCAGTGAAGTCGTCTTCGGTTTTAACGTGCCGCAAACAGGCGCCTACGCCGACGAGGGCGCCGATGAATTGCGTGCCTACAAGCTGGCGGTTGAACACCTAAACAACGGTGGTGGCATGCTCGAAACCCTGAAGCCAAGCAAGTTAACCGGCAATGGCGTTTTGGGTAAAAAAGTTACCTACGTAACCGGTGATACTCAAACCAACGCAGACGCGTCGCGGACTTCTGCCCGCCGCATGATCGAGCGTGACAAGGTCATTATGGTTACCGGTGGTTCCTCTTCGGGTATCGCCATTGCACAGCAGTATTTGTGTAACGAATTAGGCGTTATTTTTATGTGTGGTTTGACGCACTCAAACGACACCACGGGTAAGGACAAGCAGCGTTACGGTTTCCGTCATTTCTTTAACGCTCACATGACCGGCAAAGCTTTGTCGCCAGTGTTGAGCAAAGAATACGGTAAAGACCGTCGCACTTTCCACCTAACCGCTGACTATTCTTGGGGCCATACCCAGCAAGAGTCTATGCAGGAATTCACCGAGAAAGAAGGTTGGTCAACTGCAGGTAACATCCTGACGCCGTTGAAGACGACCGACTTCTCTCAGTATCTGTCGCAAGTACTAAACTCCGATGCAGACGTGTTGATCCTCAACCACTACGGCGCAAACATGGTTAACTCGCTTACCAATGCGGTTAACTTCGGTATGCGTGACATGCAGAAGAACGGCAAAAACTTAGAAATCGTTGTGCCTTTGTATAGCCGTTTGATGGCCAAAGGTGCAGGTTCTGCCAACATCGACGGTGTATTAGGCACCTCGGGTTGGAACTGGGCGCTAGAAGACGAAGGTTCTAAGGTATTTGTCAAGGCCTTTACCGATGAGTATGGCTTCCCACCTTCCCAGGCAGCTCACACCTGTTATGTGCAGACTCTTCTGTATGCCAACGCGTGTGAAATGGCGGGAACTTTCTACCCACCAGAGGTGATTAAAGCCCTAGAAGACTTTCAATTCACCGGTGCCGGTAACGGTCCTACGCTTTATCGTGGCGAAGATCACCAGTGTATTAAAGACATCTTGGTTATGCAGGGTAAATCACCTTCTGCGCGAACCAGTGACTTTGACTATCTGAAGATCATCGATACGGTTTCTGCCAAGACTGTTGACTATGACCCAGCCATCTTTGGTGGTGATTTAGGTCCAGTCTAGTCTGTCCAATCTGTTAATACAGCTCTAACGCGCGCCAGTAAATGGCGCGCGCCTATATATCTAAAACAATAAAAATGAATTTGTCATAGCAACAAATGGGAGCAGCTCTAAAATGGATATGACCCTCAACGCCTTTACCCTCTCAATCTTAACCGGCCTGCAGCTGGGATCCATTTACGTGCTAATCGCTCTTGGACTAACACTGATTTTTGGCACCTTGGGTGTAGTAAATTTCGCCCACGGAGCTCTGTACCTTATCGCTATCTATTTAGCCGTAAGTATCAATAATTCACTGGGCTTTGGCTTTGCGCTTGTTTTGGTACCGCCAATTCTATTTATAATCGGGGTACTCTTGGAACGCGGTTTAATTAAACGTTTTTACGACCGACCGCACACCGATCAGATTTTGGTAACCTTTGGCTTGGCCATCGTGTTGCAAGAATTATTAAAGTGGGTATTTGGTGCCAACAATATTCCCTTTTCCATCCCCAGCTGGGGCAATGGAATTATAATGTTGCATGAATACCTACCCTTCCTAGACGGATTTGTTGTCTACCCTAAGTGGCGCATGATCTTAGTCGTGGTGGCCATCGTTACGGTAGCGGCCGTATTCGCTCTATTACATCTAACTCGTTTCGGACTGGTTATTCGGGCCGGCATGCGCGATGCAGAAATGCTTCAGTTCTTGGGGGTTAATATTAACCGCCGTTTTATGTTGGTGTTTGGCTTAGGTGCGATGATTGCCGGTATCGCGGGCGTGTTCGGCGGCCCCGTGACACAGGTATCGCCAGAGGTCGGCATGAGATTACTGGTGCCGTCCTTCTTGATTGTGGTTATCGGGGGCATGGGTTCCCTAGGTGGTGCGGTATTGGCTGGTATTTTGATCGGTATGGCTCAGAGCTTTACGGCCCCGTATATCTACCTCAATACCATTATTATCTACGTAATTACCGTTATCATCTTATTGGTCCGTCCGCGTGGTTTATTGGGTGCCAAAGGAGTATTTGAATAATGAATAATGAAAAAAGCTTTTGGCAATATAACAAGGCCGTTTTGGTGTTTTCCGCAGTAGCCCTCACGATGCCTTTCTGGTTCCCGTTCTTAGGTGGCTATTCTGGCTTAGATACAAAGATTATGATCTTTTGTATTTTTCTAGTCGGCTTCGATATCCTATTAGGCTTTACCGGCTATCTATCTTTTGGCCATGCAGCCTTCTTTGGCACATCTGCCTATATAACCGGCATCATGCTGAAGAATTATTCCGACAATATCATTCCAGCCATGATCGTAGCGGTAGCGGCAACAAGCGTTATTGCCTTAATCATCGGATTATTGACGCTCAAAAGAACCGGAATCTATTTTTCCATTCTCACTCTAGCCTTCGCCGAGATGTTTGATTCCATGGCGATGTCGATGTTGCAACGCTGGACCGGTGGTGAAAACGGGCTAACCGGTCTGCCGACACCAATGTTGTTTAGCATGGAAATGAAGGGCGATAATATATTCTACTTCTGTACCCTGATCGCCATTGTCCTGTTTTATGCTGCCAAGCGCATTGAACGCTCGCCTGTGGGCCTGATGATGAAAGCCATTAAGAGTAACCAAGTTCGTTTGGAATACACCGGCATCAGCGCCCTAAAGTATAAGCTCTTAGCCTTTGTGCTGAGCGCAGTGTATGCCGCGATCGCGGGATCACTGATGGTGGTTTACGAGCCATTTGTTGGTCACGAATTCCTCGGTTGGCATCAGTCGGGTGAAGTGGTCATTATGTCGGTTATCGGCGGTGTCGGTACGCTGATCGGACCCATGCTCGGTGCGGCCTTTATGCTGTACTTTGAAAACGTCTTATCGGTCAGCTTGGGTGAGCAATGGTTATTGGTCCTAGGGGTCATCTTTATGGCCGTGGTTATCTTCATGCCCGGTGGTTTTATGGAAGCCGTTGCCCGCCTAAAGAAACGTTTTTTCACCAACGGCGACGCCGAATAGGAGACTGACCATGGCTATACTAGACATACATCAAGTGTCCTTAAGTTTTGGCGGTTTAAAAGCCTTACAAAACGTTAATTTAAAAATTCAACGCGGTACAACCCATGCTTTGATCGGACCGAATGGCGCCGGTAAGTCGACCTTACTTAATGTGTTGACGGGCATGTTGAAGCCCGATGATGGTTCGGTTATGTTCGACGGTAAGCCATTGCTTGATGTCAACGCGCACGACATTACTCAACTGGGTATCGCTAAGGTATTCCAAACACCGGCTATTTTTCCGGAAATGACGGTATTGCAAAATGTCACCATTCCAGTGTTTGCCGCCAGAGACGGTGTTTTTAACTTTAATCTGTTCGAGGGCCGTAAGAAGCAACGTCCGCTGATTGAATTTGCCGAGCAGCAACTGTGCGAGTTGGGTTTAGAAAATCATATGCATATGCTAGCGGGCAGCCTGTCACGCGGTGATAAGCGGCGGTTAGAAATGGCCATCTGTTTGGCCAATAAACCACGGCTATTATTGCTCGATGAGCCGACTGCAGGCATGGCGCGCCATGAAACTGAAAAAACCATTGAGTTGCTGCAAAGTATGAACGACGGCATCACCAAGGTCATCGTTGAACATGATATGAACGTGGTTTTCTCGCTTGCCGATACGATTTCGGTCTTATCGCAAGGTCAAATAATTGCCGAAGGTGCACCCGCTGATATTAAGGGTAACCCTAAAGTCATCGAAGCCTACCTCGGCGAAGCACAGGTTTAAGGAAAAGACTATGTCATCAACTGATCAAGCTCCGAAGTCGTTCTTTTCTTGCCACGACCTCAAGGCCTATTATGGCGAAAGCTATGTGGTCCAGGGTCTCTCTTTTGATATTCCAGAAGGCGATATCGTTGCCTTATTAGGCCGTAACGGTGCGGGTAAAACCTCGACGCTGCGGACCATTGCCCGGGCCAACCAGCCTGCGCTGGCGACGGGCGATATCTGGCTGAATGGCCAAGCCATTCATTCGATGAAACCCTTTGAAGCCGCCCGCGCTGGGATCCAATTGGTCTGTGAGGACCGACGCATTATTCCCGGCGTTACCGTTGAAGAAAACATTATTTTGGCGCAGATTGCCGAACCATTGGGCTGGTCGATTGAGAAGATTTTCGGCCATTTCCCGAAACTGCAGGAGCGGCGTAAGCAAGAAGCGTCTACCCTGTCAGGCGGTGAGCAACAGATGCTTGCGCTCGCCCGAGCCTTAGCGCGGGACGTCAAGCTACTGCTGCTTGATGAGCCCTATGAAGGATTGGCGCCGGTGATTGTGCAAGAAATTGAGCGCATGCTGCTGGAAATTAAGAAAATGGGTATCACCACCATTATCGTCGAGCAGAATGCGGTGGCAGCCCTTAAACTGGCCGACCACGCCATTATTATGGATTCCGGTGTTATCGTCTTTACCGGTACGGCGCAAGAAGTGCTGGAGAACCAAGCATTGCGTGAAGAGTACCTCGCAATCTAACGGATAACCTAGAGTCAACATAAGAAACCCGCACCTGGTGCGGGTTTTTGCGTTTATAAAGGGGAAATTAATGTTGTTTAGTAGCGTGCGAATTGCAGCCCAAATATCTTATAACCAATCTCACCCGCAGGCACCTCTTGGTCGACAAAGAACTGGATCGCCTTAACTTCATGGAAATTAAAGCCCGGCGTATCGAAGACATAGGTTGGGATATAGTAAGACGCCATGTAGCGGGCATAGCGTAATCGATACGTCGAGGGGGCAACGGCCTTGGAGACATGGCCCCAGATATCGACCAAACGCACCTTCAGGCCAGGTTCGCCATGGACCTGGCCGCGGAAGGTCAAGTAGGTATTGAGGTTAGCCACCGACTTGCCGAAATCTCGATCAACAAAGCCGGTGGGTTCAACACCGGTATTTTCAACCGATGTGGTTAGGTTGGCCGCCGCGTAGCCCGAACCATTGTGGCTGAACTGCAGGTCTATCGCGGATACTTCATATTCACCATAGGGGCCGGTGAAGAACGAACCAATCACCACATCCTGCCATTGGTTAGCAACGTTTATGCGCGAGCCATCGGCCATCGCCGTGGTGCTGTAATTATATTCGCCGTTACCCAAGGTATCGCTCAGCCACCAATGACGTTTAGCCTCCATGGCCACCCCCTGTTCGACGACATTGATAAAGCCGATGTTATCGAGGTAAAACACCCCCGAGGATGGGCTGGCATTGTCGTTGAAGCGAATCCAGATCTCTTTAATGCGCCGCAGATCACTCGTCGCCGCCGTCAGGTCGGCCAGTGGAATCCGGACTTCGGTCCAGTCGTCTAGGGCCCAATCGAATAGGTAGTCCGACAACTTGACCGGATTGGCATTGCGGAACGGCGTTTCGATCAGATCGAGCGTGATATCGCCATTAAAATAGCCTTGGTCGCCAGTTTTGATAAAGAAACGCAAGGTGTTGTAAGCGGATAGATCCTTCGGTAAGTCTCGTTCATAAAAACTACTGGGTTCAACTCCTTGGCCATTGGGGTGGGTCGACAGATAGAGATCGATATAGCCGCCATGGAGATGCTCATAGCGAACTTCCAATGAACTCTGACCTTGGTAGGCCTCTGTTAGGCTGGTTTTTAGATCGTGCCAGTCATTGGCCGGGATATAGACGCTGCCCTCATCCCATCGGGACCAGCTGTAATTCCAGGCGCCGTTGAGGTTGAGGCTGGGTATGACGTTAGTTTCTTCGTACGCCCATTTGAATTCGGCAACCTCGGGGTAACGCAAAAAACTAATGTTATCAAGCGTGACCTCAAACGGCACATTGTTGTCGTTCTGATCGACCCGAAACACCACCTCGTTGACATTCCACAGTTGAAAACGATCAAAGTTATTAAAGGCTGGCATAAAGTCAGCCATGGGAACGACCACGCGCTGCCATGCATCGGAAATTTGGACGTAGTCTTTTAGCAGTGCATTCCTTGAACTATGGCCATTGGGTGAACTGATACTAACTGAGAGTGCGGATCGATTTGCGCCCGAACTGCCCTTTATAAAAAATTCTAAGGCGTCGATATACCTCAAGTCTTTGCCATCGAGATATTCTTGATCGTAGGTCGGCTCGGTACCGCTATTGGCATTTGCCGTGGGTATGGTGGCAAAGCCAAACGCCTGGGCAAAGTTATCGGTCTGATCGACATTCAGGTATCTTAAAAAGAGTGCGCTGTGGCCCTCATAGGCATCCGCGGTAAGGGGGATATTACCCCAGGGGTTGTACGATTGAAAATTGTCGTTGGTATGGCTGTAGTTCCAAACGTGATCACCATTATGGTCTTCCCATGCCCAGGGGATGCGTTCAAGGCCATTGGCGCAGAGCCCACCGGCAAACAATAAGGAGAGAGCGAAGAGTAGGGAGGTTTTCATAAAGACTCCTTAATTTTCAAATTGCAGTTATTAGTCAGGACGGGCTTGGTCCGATTGACTATCGACTGCCCAAGGCAAAGGCCTAAGGTTTTTCGGGAGAGTGGCCAAGGACAATGCCCAATCCACTTTACAACGATACGCTGGCCATGTTTAAAAACAATGGAATTGCCCATGAGCAAACTTTAATTAGAAACGTTTAGATTTCGCTCGCAAGTATTTTCAAGCTAAGACGGTTAATTGAACAGTTAGAAAATAATTTCATCGTTTAATCGCCCCTTATTCGGACTGCCTATGTCGACAGGTGAAAACTTGGATTTTGACCTCTGACCTCCAATTGCATATCGACCGCCATACAGCGGCGATTCAGGGGAGCATAGAAGTGCAAGTCAAATCGACCTGACGGCACAATAGTGCGGGAGGGTTGAAAGTGCACAAGCTTGGCGATCGGGAACAAACTGTGCTTCAATGCGCATCCGCATTTGGCGCGGTTAAGCCTTATATTGGGCACTCTGGGTTAACCAGACCATGGCGGCCAGCCTACTATAGTGCGGCGAGGCCACAGGTGCTCACAGGTTAGGGATGGTGCGGAGACTCCCTTACTTAGATCGAATTCCTCCGCGACACCACACAAAGGTATCTACATGTTTCTAGCACGTTGGATCTTAGGCGCGATCATCTTATTGGTAGAACGGCTATACAGCCCAAAGCCTGTGCAGCGCGATAACGACACCCAGGCCGCTGTTGATAACGAGACCGCCCAGCTGACTCTATACCAATACAAGGCTTGTCCTTTTTGCGTCAAGGTTCGTATGGCCATGAAGCGCCAGTCGCTGAGCATAGAGACTCGCGACGCCAAACGCAGTGACAGCGCCAAGGCCGAATTGCTGGCAGGTGGCGGTGTTCTGAAGGTCCCCTGTTTGAAAATTGTCGACCCGCAAGGCGCTACCAGCTGGCTGTACGAATCGTCCGATATTATTGTCTATCTTAATGACCGTTTTAGCCCCAACGTCGCCTAACATGAAGGCCGCCTAGGCGCATCACTTGGCGGTGCCCATTTTTTGGACGTGCCGATCGTCTAGATAATAGAACCCGCCTTGAGCGGGCTTTTTTGTGTTGGCGGGCTGTTAGCTAAGGCGACTCGCGGCTTTAATTGGTTGTGAGCAGCCGATACACCCTAACCAGCAATGTCAGTCAACGTCATTCACAGGATTAGCGGGACGTCGTGGCTAGTGAATAGCCATGCTAATAGGGTTAAACTTATACCTAATCACGTTGTTTTAACCTAAAAAACACAAAATGGCTAAAAAAGGAAACTGTATGCTCCATAGAACGTTGATAGTCGCTGGTGCCTTACTTTTAGCGGGCTGTGTGACAGCCCCCGTGACCCTAACCGGTGTTGAACCCGGTTACACAAGCGAGCAAATGCGCGCAGCCCAACAGGCCATGGCCCCCCAGCGGCTCGCGCTAAAGCGTAAAGTGGCGGTTGGTCGCCTGTCTAATGAAACCACCTACGGCAAGGGACTATTGTCGAACTCACCGGTTGATAAGATGGCCGAGAAAGTAGCCGATATGTTTGTTCAGGGCCTGGCCAATAGCGGCAATTATTTGGTCTTCGAGCGTCCCGACGTTGAACTTTTACAGGGCGAGTCCGATCTGTCCGGCACGGCGTTGGACCTAGTTGGGGTTGATACCCTGATTGTCGGTTCACTAACGGAGTTTGGCCGGGCCACCACGGGTAAGGCCGGTTTTTTTTCCTCTAGTAAAAAACAAGAGGCCAGTGCCACCATCGATCTGCGTCTGGTCGATGTGCGTACCGGGCAGGTGTTGCATTCTATTACCGGCAGCGGTGTAGCCTCCATTGAAGATCAAAACACCATGGGCTTTGGCGCGGTTGCCGGCTACGACGGCAGTATTAACGACCAGGCAATTGGCGCTGCGGTGAATGCCGCGGTTGGCAAATTGGACCTATGGATGCTGCAATCAGCCTGGACATCGGACATCTTAGCCGTTGAAGACGGGTTGATTTTTATCAGTGGTGGCCTGTCACAGGGCATTAAAGGCGGCCAACATTTCCACATTCTGACCAAGGGTAAAGAGGTTAAATCAACTACCACGGGCACTGTGATCACCTTGCCCGGCAAGCAGGTCGCGGAGATCGAGGTGATCTCGTCTTTCGGTGAGACTGAACTCGCGGAGGGCTCGATTACCCAGCTGGTATCAGGTTCCATTGAGGGCCTGGCCATTGACACGTTGCAAGTGAAGGAGATCCAGTGATGCGCTTTATTCTGATGGGATTGGCCGCACTGGTACTGTCCGCCTGTGCGATTAACAACCCGGTGACCGTTCAGTCGGTTGTCGATGATCGGCCCTTGGTGACCTTTAGCGTTAGCGGCTATGACATCGATCAGCTGCAATTGAGTATCGATAATCTGGACTATGGTCCGGTGAGCCAGTATCTGAATATGCTAGACCTGTCGGAAGCTGCGCTGCGTATTATTCCCGGTCAACATCTGATCGTTGTCTTTAACGGTCGGCAGCTTATTTATCAGCGAGATGTCTATCTCGGTGAATCATCGACCCTGACGATCAGGCTGCAACAATAGATGCGAGCGTTGCTGTCGATCCTAGTACTGGCCGGGTTGCTATCAGGTTGTGCGACCCAAGGGCTCTATGATTGGGGCGATTATGAGGCGGACCTGTTCGACTACTACCACCAACCCGGTGATAAAGAGCGGGTCATCGAAAACCTGGTACAGCATCTTGACCGTATGGCCGCGCAGGGTCGAAAGCCGGCGCCCGGTTTGCTGGCCGAAGCGGGCACCTACTATCTGTTGGCAGGCGATGCCGCAACGGCGGTGGATTTTTATCGTCAAGAAGCGGCGGCCTGGCCTGAAAGTCGGCCCATGATGGCGACCCTGATCACTAACTTGGAGGCCAAATAGGATGGATTATCGTGCTATCGCAGTGGCCGTTGTCGTCGGCTTCAGCCTTCTTGTGAGTGGCTGCGCGGTGACTCAGGTGCAGGTCGATACCTTGGCCGACTTTCATCAGAGCCGGCCCAAATCGATACTCATTGTACCGGTGGTCAATAAATCCATTGATGTGATGGCCAGCACCTCGGTGTTAACGACCCTGCCGCGCCAATTGGCCGAAAAGGGCTATTACGTCTTTCCGGTGAACACCGTGAAGGCCCTGTTGGAATTTGAAGGGCTGACCGACCCGCAAGAGGTGCATAATATACCGCCGGCCGACTTGGCGGCCCTGTTCCACTCTGACGCCATGCTCTATGTCACGATTCACCGTTGGACCTCAAAATACGTGGTGTTGGCGACCAAGACCGAAGTCGATTTCGAATATCGATTGGTTGCGGCCGACGGCACGCTGTTGTGGGCCGAACGGGAGAATCTGAGTTACAGCCCGCGGAGTGACCGTAGCGGCAACCCACTCACCGATTTGCTGGTGATGGCTCTGGAGTCCGCGGTAGAGCGGGCCGCACCAAACTATTTGCCGTTAACCCGTGAAGCCAATACCAATGTCTTCTGGAATATGCATCGACCCTTTCCGCCGGGGCCCTATGCCCCTAATTACGTGACCTACTATCAGATGGTAGCGCCGGCAAAGCTGGATTAGGTGAGCGAGAGGACCGCACGGCACGGCCGTCAGATATTCATCGGTGTCAAGATCTCAAATGGAATGGTCTTGTAGAGCGGCGCATCCAGATTTCCGTTACCGATCACTTCAATCATGGTGTCAATCAGTAGCTCGGAGGTGGCGTCTACCGGGTGGCACAAGGATGCGGTGATCAGCTCCTCGCCCAGTCCTCGCCGGGTTTCCGGTCCGGTATCCCGGCAAATGAGCAGTATTTTCTTGCGCCGTTCCTCAGGCACTTCGCGCAGCGCGCGCAGTACGCCCGAGATACCCCCGCCGACAATAAGAATGCCCACCAATTCACTGCTGTTGGCCAGTTGATCGCGCACCATGCGATAGGCCTGGTCCGGCACTTCGTGGGTCGGACGACTTTCTTGCACTATCAGGTGCGGCGCGTGTTCGCGGACATAGGAGCGGAAACTGGCATCGGCTATATCCTGGCATTGGTAGCGATGATTGCCGATCAATACCGCAATGCTGCCTTCGCGGTGTGCCATGCGCGTCATCAGATACCCGGCCGTGCGGCCCAACATCCAATTATCGGTGCCGACATAGGCCGCCCGGTCCGTTGAGGACTGATCGGTGATATAGGTGACCACCGGTTTCCCCATGGCTTTGAGTTCACGAATGGCATTGCCGACCAGCGGATGATCGGCGGCGATCAGTGCGACAGCATCGCATTCCCGGCCCAGAGCAATCAGGCGGCGGGCGATATTTTCCGGCGTCAATTGATCAACAAAATCGATCAGCGGGTTCACAATGTCCGTTTGCCGCTGATGGCAGGCTTGAATTATTTTCGCATTAAGCAGCTGATATAGGGGCCGATGGGACTGTTGCAGCAGGAAGCCCAGTCGATAAGTCGGGGTCGCTTCGGTCAAACGGTATGCGATGGCGCCCAGACCATAATAGCCGATGCGCTCTGCGGCGCTCTGAACCTTCTGCATGGTGCTGTTCCGCACCTGGGCCTTGCCACCGAGAATGCGGTTGACCGTTGAAACGGAGACGCCAGCCTCTGCGGCGACATCGGCGATGGTCGCTCTTTCCATAGGCCCCTCCAGAGGGATGCAATGTCATCATGAATGACACAAAATGACACAATCATGTCTTTATGGCAATGGCTTTGTTCCATACGTTTTATCCTTAGTTAAGCTGTGGCGGAACGAAAATAATCCTGCGCAGAGACCGGGTGGCCAGACCAAGTGATGAACCTCATAACCCTGAGAAGCCTAACGCCGCCGTTTTTGAACGCCGCCGGCGTCCTGCCAGATGCGTGTCTAACCTCGGCCGCACAGGCCGTTGAGATTGTTATCGTCGATTACACAAACGACTGAAACCCTTAAAAATAACCCCTTGTATTTGGAGGCCGCAAATGAAAATTGCCCTTGATCCCTTTATGCACCGACACCTGAGCCTCGAACAGTTGCCATCGAAAGTCGCCGAACTGGGTTATGACTGGATGGAGCTGAGCCCGCGCGGCGATTTTTTGGAATGGTTTAAGGCCCCGAGGGTCTTTCCGGACCGGCTGCGGTCCTTTAAAAAGGCCTTGTCCTCGGCCAATGTCGGCGTTGCTTCACTGCTGCCGATGTACCGCTGGGCATCCAATGATGAGGTCGAGCGCAGTGCCGCAGTGCGGCATTGGAAGCGCGCGATCGAGATCGCCGTGGAACTGGGCGTGGACACCTTGAATTCGGAATTCGGTCGCGGTCCGCACCCGGATAAGGGCAGCTGTTACAGCTGCCACACCGGATCGTTGATGGAAACCTGTGAAGATGCTTGGTGGCGTTCGATGGAAGAGCTGGTGCCGGTGCTGGAGCGCGAGGGCATTAACCTGCACATCGAACCGCACCCGGAAGACTGGGTCGAAACTCTGCAGCCCTCGGTTGATCTGATTCGCACCGTCAACTCGGCCAATGTGAAGTTCCTTTACTGCACGCCGCATACCTTTTATTTCGGCGATGACACCGTTGCCATGCTGCGCGAGTGTGCCGATGTGTTGGCCCATGTGCACATTGCCGATACCTTTAACCATAAGGCCAGTTCCGGTTTGCGTTACATCATCAATCCGCCCGGTTCAACGGCACGGGTGCACCAGCATCTGAACATGGGTCAGGGCGAGGTGCCTTGGGACGACTTCTATCGCACGCTGGCCGAAATCGGCTTCGACGGCATTATGACCGCCTGCGTCTTTGCCTGGGAAGAAAAGGCCGATCAAAGCGGCCGTTTTATGCGCAGCGAAATGCAGCGTTACATCGATAAGTACGCCCAGTAGGTAGCCGTGAATAGGGTGCCTTCGGGCACGGCCTGAGCCATGCCTGCTAATGTCAGGTTCGTCCGGGTGAGACAGATTTGTCAAATAAATTATTTTTTGGAGCACAGATTATGATTAACGGCGAAAAAACAACGGGCCAAGCCCTGCGTTGGGGCATGGTCGGAGGCGGTCGGACCGGGCAGGTGGGTTATAAACATCGCACCGGCGCCCAGCGCGATGGCACCTATCAGTTGCTGGCGGGCGCCTTTGATCTGGATGCGGAACAGGGGCGTGATTTTGGCCGCAACCTTGGCGTGGCAGAGGAGCGCTGTTATGCGACCTACCAGGAGCTGATTGCATCCGAATCGCAACGCGCGGATGGCGTGGAGGTAGTCTCGGTAGCAACCCCGAATTTCAGCCATTATGAAATCACCCGGGCATTGCTGCAGGCCGGCATTCATGTGGTCTGCGAAAAGCCCCTGTTTTTTACCGTGGCCGAATGCGTGGAGATTAAAAAGTTGGCCGAGGAGAAAGGCCTGATCGTCGGCGTGACCTATGGCTTCACCGGTCATCCGCTGGTGCATCAGATGGCCGCTATGGTGGCCAAAGGCATGTTGGGTGATATCCGGTTGATCGATCTGCAATACACCCATGGCTTCAATGCCGGGGACGATAGCGATGCTTCCGAGGCCGTGAAATGGCGCACCAATCCAAAAACCTCCGGTCCGACCTTCGTCTTGGGCGATATTGGCACCCATCTGTATTACCTCAGCGAAGTGGTCTTGCCGGAACTCAAGATTGAAAAGCTGCTCTGCGACCGGAAGTCCTTTATTGCCAGTCGAGAACCGTTGGAAGATCACGCCACGGTGCTGATGCATTACCACAACGGTGCCCGCGGACGCCTATGGGTCACGTCGGTCAATGCCGGCAACATGGGCTCGCAGCGCTATCGGTTTGTGGGCTCGAAGGCGTCAGTGGAATGGTCCGATGCCCACCCCGATCAATTGTCTTATGAGATCCAGGGTGAACCCATTCGCATCTTGCATCACGGCATGCCCTACCTAGAAGCGGAAAGCCTCGCCCTCGATCGCATGGGTGCTTTGCACACCGAAGGCCTGGGTGACAGCTGGGCTAATATTTATCTGTGGATTGCCCAGGCCATTCGAGCGCAGCAACGCGCTGATCAGGTCTTTTTGGCTGGGCATCACTATCCCGGTATCGACGCTGGAACCGAAGGGGTGCGTTGGTTGGAGAATTGCGTGCGCTCGGCCGATGCCGACGCCAGCTGGGTTGAATATACATAAGACTAACTTGGGAACACCACTATGAGATTATCAATTTGTACCGATGCGATGTCCGATTTGTCCTTTACCGATATGCTCGATAAATGCGTCAAGTTGGGTGTTGAAGGACTGGAAATGACTGGCGGAGGTTGGTCGCGCGCGCCGCACTTTCGCGCCGATGAACTGCTCAAAGACAAGGGTCTGTTAAATCGTAAGCTGAAGGAAATTGCGGCGCGCGGCTTGGAAATTGCGGCGCTGAACTGTTCTGCTAATGCGCTTGACCCCGGCCTAATGGGTCAACGTCATCGGCTCGAAATGGAACAAACCATTCGCCTGGCGGGTGACATTGGGGTGAAAAAAATTGTCACCATGTCCGGCCTGCCGGAGGCCGCGCCCGGCGACTCGGTGCCCAACTGGCTGGTTTACACCAAAAGCTGGCCGGACGAGATGCCCGAGCGGGACCGCTATCAATGGCAAGATCGAGCCTTTCCACTCTGGCATGAACTGGTCAAACTCGCGACCGAGGTGGGCGTGGAAAAATTCGCCCTGGAAAACTTCTCGGCCATGCTGGTCTGGAATCCAGAAACCCTGTTCAGGTTGCGCAACGAGGTGGGTCCGATGGTGGGTATGAACCTGGATCCGAGCCATCTGTTCTGGATGGGTGCGGACCCGATTGCCGGGGCCCGAGCCTTGGGTGATGCCATCCACCATGTGCACGGCAAGGATACCCGGATTGAGCGGGGTATGGCCGATGTCAATGGCTTGCTGGAGTTGCGCGACGTCACCGACGTGGCCAATCGAGCCTGGAATTATGTCGCTGTCGGGGCTGGACATGATCTGCAGTGGTGGAAGGAGTTTTTCTCTGTGGTCGGGATGCAGGGCTACAACGATTGGGTCTCGCTAGAAATGGAAGATTTCACAATGTCGACCAATGCCGGCATCCAGTCGTCTATCGACGCTTTGCAGGCGAGCATCCTCAGGTAACACTGTTGCCCGGCACAGCCGAAAGCCTGTGCCGGACTATTTATGTTTAAGGCTTGAAGTACCATGAAGCAATCACCAAGCAGCCCCATGACACTGACCTGTGCCCCCTGTTGCTGGGGCGTCGATGATGTCAACAATCCGCATCTGCCGGCCTGGCGTCAAGTCTTGACCGAGGCAGCGCAAGCCGGTTTTGGCGGATTGGAATTGGGACCCTATGGTTATATGCCCCGGGACGTCGATTTGCTCACCGCAGAGCTTCGGCACAGCGGTCTGTTTATTGTCGCGGGGACAATCTTCGATGATTTGGTCAGTCTCGGCAATCGACAGAATTTGCTCGAGCAAACGGATGCGATTTGCGCGCTCATCCGTCAATTGCCCACGCCGCCGGCCAGCCCGGGTCAGCGTTACGGCGGACCTTATTTGACCGTAATGGATTGGGGGCATGATGAACGTGACTTTAATGCCGGCCATAGCGCCCGAGCGCCGCGCTTAGCGCCGGAGCAGTGGCATAACATGGTCAGTAATATTCGCGCCATCGCTGCCTTGGCGCAAGACAAATACGCAATCCGCACCGTTATACATCCACATGCGGGTGGTTACATCGAATTTGCCGATGAGTTGCACCGCATTGTCAGTGATATCGACAATGACACGGCGGGATTGTGCCTGGACACCGGCCATCTGATGTACGCCGGGATGGATCCGGTTGCGACCTTGCAACGCTATTGGTCTCGGGTCGATTACATCCACTTCAAGGACATCAATCAGACTATTTTTCAACAGGTCCTGGGCAAATCTATACGTTTTTTCGATGCCTGCGCTGAAGGGGTGATGTGTCCAATCGGGCAAGGCAATATTGACTATCCGGCGATTCACACCTTGCTGCGGGAAAAGGCTTATGCGGGCTTTATCACCATTGAACAGGAGCGCGATCCGCGTAACACGGCCTCGGTGCTGGACGATCTCACTTGGTCAAAAAACTACCTGGCCAAGATAGGCTTTTAGTTAGCCCACAACAAAAAGGGCAAAGCCGTTGGCTTTACCCTTAGATTAATCGCGACCCTTAGGTCAACAATTAGATAGCAGTGATGTTTTCTGCTTGTGGGCCTTTCTGGCCTTGAGTTACTACGAACTCAACTTTCTGGCCTTCAGCCAAAGTCTTGAAACCTGAACCTTCAATAGCGCTGAAGTGTGCGAAAACGTCTGGGCCATTTTCTTGCTCGATGAAACCAAAACCTTTAGTTTCGTTGAACCATTTAACTGTGCCAGTAGTTTTGTTAGACATGATATGTGTATCCTGAAAAATATATTATTTGCGCCTGTAAAGGCTTCGATAGCTGAAAAATCGACTGGAACTTAAAAACTTCAGGACGATGACTTACAAAAGCAACGTATTGGAGCAGTTAAAATTTAGACTTTCTTTCTTGCTGAGCGGAATTATAGGCATTCTAGAACCGGTGTCAATGGCAGCTGCGGAATATATTGCCATTAGTTCGCTCCGGCCCACTTTTTTAACGAGTTTTTGACCTTTTGGGCAGCATAAGACAGATCACTGCTGGCCTTAGCCGGGTCGCGTTTAACACGCCGTTAAACCTCGAAGATTAAATAATTGGCTTATTTTTCAATGGCTTAGATGTTACTTATCGAGGCGACCGGGTAGCCGTCGGCAGGGCCCTGATGCGACTGAGACCCTGCCGATGGCCAGAAATCAATGCTGGTTCGGTTGGCGATGCGCAAGAAAATATTTTTTCCGTGCTGCTTTTAAGCAGCCCAGAGCAGTAATATCACCGATGCCAGCGCACCAGGATGCCGATCCAGCTCATAGGTTGTTACCCCTAGTCGAACTCGGCGATAGTAGAGGTCAGCAGAAAATTGCGCCAATGAATAATCCGACCCCAGTAAAGTCCCAACTTTTATCGATATCGTCCTGAGACAGCTCGCCGAGCCAATGCTATTGTGTGTGCCGAGCCGGATTGTCCGGCCAACCCGACCCCCGGAAGTACTCTATGCTCCTGTCGCTCCGTCCTTATTTGTCGCCATTCCGGTTGATGTTTGCTCTGTGGGCCTCGGTCCACATAAGACACTTAGCATGAGCGTGGCCCAGTCTGCAGTCCAGGCCATCGTTATAGGCGCCGGTCCGGCGGGTTTGATGGCCGCCGAACAATTGGTCCAGGCTGGCATGTCGGTGGCCGTTTACGATGCGATGCCCTCGGTCGGCCGCAAGTTATTGCGGGCGGGCATCGGTGGGCTGAATCTTACCCATGCTGAAAATAAAGCCGATTTCATAAGTCGTTTCGGCCAGCAGACCGAAAAGGTCGAGGCTTGGTTGCAGGAATTCGACGCCGACGCGCTGCGTTCTTGGGCCGCCGACCTGGGCATAGAGACCTTTGTCGGCAGTTCTGGCCGAGTTTTCCCAACCGCTAAGAAGGCTGCACCGCTATTGCGTGCCTGGCTGCATCGACTGCGTGTTGGCGGGGCACAATTTCATGTGCGCCACCGCTGGACCGGCTGGGATGATCAGGGCCGACTGCTGTTTAGCCACGCGGATGGCCCATTAGCGGTCACGGCGCCGGTGATTATTTACGCCTTTGGTGGCGGCAGTTGGGCGCGCCTTGGCTCAGATGGCCAATGGCGCAGTCAGTTTACCCAACGGGGCATCCAATGTGCGCCGTTCCGGCCCAGTAACGGCGGCTTCCGTTACGACTGGAGCGACGGCTTTCGCGCCGATCAAGCGGGCCAGCCGTTGAAGTCGGTGGCCCTATCGGTCACCTCGGTCGAGGGCATCGGTTGGCGCAAAAAGGGCGATGCGGTTATTGCCGGGGAAGGTCTGGAGGGCAGTCTTATCTATGCGGCGTCCGCAGCCATCCGTGACCAGATTGAGCAGCAGGGCAGTTGTACTGTTTACTGGGATTTGTTTCCCGACCAGAGCGCGGCGCATTTGGCCCAGGTGCTCAGTCGTCGCCGAGCGGGTGACTCGCTGAGCAATGTTTTGCGTCGGCAACTCAAACTGACGGGTGTAAAGCTAGCGCTATTGAAAGAGCTCAGCAGCAAAGAGCAAATGGGCCGAATAGATGAGCTGCCGAGACTACTCAAGGCACTCCCGCATCATTTAACCGCCTGTCGAGATATCGATGAGGCAATCAGTACCGCCGGCGGGGTTGAGTTCGCTGAACTCACTGAAGGTCTGATGTTGCGTCAGCTGCCGGGTCAGTTTTGCGTCGGTGAGATGCTTGATTGGGAAGCACCCACCGGCGGCTACCTGCTAACCGCCTGTTATGCCAGCGGGGTAGTCGCCGGCCGTGCTGCGCGCGACTATTTACGTCAACAGTCGCTGCCCTCAATTATCCCCTAACCCGCGGTCACCCAGCTCAGAGTGTCTTCGCCATGTTGAGGCCTGTAATATTGAATCCGACGGCTTGATACAAAGCCAAGGCCCGGGTGTTTTCGAAGGCTACTCTCAGCTTAAGTTGCGTCACGCCTTGGTGCTTTAATTTCCGTTCTAAGGCGTCAATAGCCGCTCGACCCAAACCTTTATTGCGCAGCTCCGAGAAGATAACGAAGTCATTAATAAATACGGTATGAGTTTTTTCAGTGTCGGTGAGCCAAAAATATCCGATCTGCTGTGCAGATCTATTCTGTTTGGTGTCGCCATCGATCTCGATGCTGAGTAAGTGATGGCCCGGCTGGGCCTTGCCGGCCGGAAAACTCTCTGCTAACGCGGTTTCGGCTTGCACCAATGCCTGAGCCAATGGCACTCTAAAGTTAAGCGAAATTTCTTGGCCATAGTCGGCAATAAAGTAACGTCGATAGTCGTCAAACTGCGCGGCGTTTAGCGGCTGAAACTTGATCATTATGCGCATATCCACCCTGGTCTATTTACACTCATTAGCCTTTAGGATTTTGTCGCCCATTCGTCGCAGCGACCAACCCGTAGCACTGGCAAGAAACATTTTCCTCGAAACAAACGGCACAAGAATCCTGACCGCTCTAAGCCATGAGTATTGGTTGCTCTTGCGCCGATGTTACGAATCAATTTGATAAAGATTCTAACCGAAATAACCTAGGTCGTTTGATATTTTCACTCCAAGCGAGCCAAGGTGGTTTACTTATTCCCAGGGGGTACTCGGTGGAATTGTAGCCGGGCGGGAACTGACGGTTGCCGCAAAGGTCACGTGCGAGTTCTGATGACAAGCACGCCCCAAAAATTCGATGATAATCCTCGCGCCTATGCGCTTATTGGCCTGCCAAAGGATTGGCTGTGCAATATGAATCCTTTACAGGGATTCCTGTGGCCTATCGAACGGAGGTTGGTTACATACTATTTTTTTGCCTTACCAATTTGTCATATCAGTTCTAGGCCGCAGCCTTATAATAGTAACTTGCTGAAATTTAGAGGGATGTTGCATTAGGGAATCCTCTAAAGAGAGTCGTTCATTAGCTCAATTTATTTATAGGTCTACCGAATAGAGTGGCCTATAAAAAGGAGGAAGGAGGTTATTATGTTAGTTAATAAATTATCTTTAGGGCATTTTCTTTTATCGGTTTTTGGTTTGCTTGCATCGGTCTCAATCGGCGCACAAACCACCATTGTGTCAGACCAGGGGGCGCTGACAAGCGACAATCTGGTCGCGCTGGATATCGCCGCACCCGATCGCTCGGCACAGTGGGAGGCTAACCAACTTATAGTAAAATTCAAGGGTAGCGCTCCTTTCGCCGCGGCAGCCAACCGCGCCGGTCCGGTCAGCCCAGCGTCCAGCCCATCCGTCGCGGGCGAACTGTTGGCCCAACATCAAGCCCGAGTGCTGGACCAATTTAAGCTGAATTCGATCGACTCTGCGTTGCCCGACGGACTGCCGGTTGCCGTACGACTGGCCGCCTCGTCAATCGAAGAGCGAGTGTATTTATTGGAGGTCGACAGCGCCGATGTGAATCCTTTAGCTCAAGCGCTTCAAGCCAGCGGCGAGGTTGAATACGCTGAACCCAATTATCTCTACTATGTGACCATGACCCCCAATGACCCCCTTTACGATAACGGTAATAATCCAGCTTTATGGGGTTTAAACGCCATTCATGCCAATCAGGCTTGGGACCAAACCAGTGGTGCTGGCGCCATTGTGGCGGTGATCGATACGGGTTTGTATCTGGATCATCCCGACATTCGCGACAATGTTTGGCTCAATGTTGATGAAATCGCCAACAATGGTATTGATGACGATCGCAACGGTAAGGTCGATGACACCCACGGTTGGGATTTTGCCAACTCAGACAATTCGCCCAGCGATGGTTATGGTCATGGCACTCATGTGTCCGGCACCATTGCGGCAACCGGTAACAACGGCGTCGGTATTATCGGGGTCGCCCATGGCGCCAAAATCATGCCGTTAAAAGCGCTGCGTGACGATGGTGGCGGCTCGGCCTTCAATATTGCCCTAGCGATCAATTATGCAGCCGATAATCGAGCCGATGTTATCAATATGAGTCTTGCTGGCCAGGGGTTTTCCAGTACGCTCGAGCAGGCGGTCACACGCGCTCTGGTTATGGATGTGGTAGTGATTGCCGCCGCTGGCAACAACATGATCAACTCACAGTATCTCTACCCGGCTAATATACCCGGTCTGATCAGTGTGGGCTCGGTGGCCAATGTGACCGGCGCCTTGCCGACCCTATCCACCTTTTCGAACACTGGTCCCGACATCGATTTGGTGGCGCCGGGCAGTAATATCTTGTCATTAAAAAATGATGGTGGATATAAAACCTCGAGCGGAACCTCCATGGCGGCACCCCACGTCGCCGGACTCGCCGCGCTGATTCGCGCGAAATATCCTGATCTAACACCGGCTCAAGTACGCGCATTATTGGTCAGCACCACCACCGACCTGACCAGTAGCGGCGGCCTGCCGGGTTGGGACGATATATACGGTCACGGACTGATTAACGCGCAGGCAGCCCTGCAGGCCAGCCCAGAGCGTATCACCGCAGCCCCCTTTATCTTCAGCCCCGCTATTAATCTGCCGGCCGGGGAGAGCATTCAATTGAATGGTCCGGTGGTTATACAGGGCTCAACGGTCGGCGTAATGGGCTCACATATCGGTCATTATGAAATAGCCGTGGCTAAAAAAGAGAGCGAAGCGCTGCAATTCGAGACCATCTTTACGGCCGAAGACAGCGTAATACGGGGCAATTTAGGCACTTGGGACACCACGGCCTTCAGTAACGGCACCTATCTAGTGCGCCTGCGCGTCGTCGATCAGGCCGGTCTGCAGGCCGATGTATATCAGCGCGTGTATCTGGACAATACCCTCGCCAGTGGTTGGCCCGCTCTGGTGTCGGGCTGGTTAGGTCATCCGGCGGGCAGCACCGAGGGTAGAGTTCCAGCCCGAACACCGGCGCTGATCGATCTCGATGGCAATGGCGATTTAGAGATACTGACCGTTCAAAACGACCGAGGATGGCACCGAAATGTCTTTGCTTGGCACCACGACGGATCGCGCTTCGGATCCTATGCATTTGCCAGCCCGGAGGTCACTGAAATAGTCACGCCGATCACCCTAGCCGATGTCGATGGGGATACTCAGGACGACATAATCTTTGGCGCGCGTCAGGTGTCAGTCGGCGGTATGGATTCGATTTTTGCCTATAACCTAGAGGGGCAATTGTTACCCGGCTTCCCGGCGGGCTGGTCGGGTGATCGCTATCCGAACCTGACCACGGTAACTACCCTTTATGATCGCGTCGTCGCGGCCGACCTTAATGGCGATGGTAAGAGCGAGTTGATTGTGCAGAAGCTTGACTGGAACAATGGTGGTGCGACCCATTACACCTGGAAGGTAATGGTGATCGGTCCAGACGGCGCCATCACTCAGGGTTGGCCGAAAGAGGTGTTCTTTGCCAACCTTTCGCAATTGTATGCCAATGCGGGCGGAACCGGAGCCCTGCGCCAACTGGTGGTTGCCGACTGGAATTATGATGGCCTGCTCGATGTCATCGCAATTTGGCCCAATATAGACAGCGGTGTGCATGCCCGGGTGTTCAGTGCCAATGGTGTTGAATTAGGCCGAATCAACTTTGCGACTTCGGTACTGAACGATGTGCGGTCGCCGATTGTCGTCGATTTGGATCAGGATGGTGAAGTTGAGTATCTTGTCCATGTTGGCAATAATCTCTACGCCTACAGTATGGGTGGTGCAATCAAGTCGGGTTGGCCGGTCGCCATTGACTCCTCCACCTCGCCCTATGGCGGTGACTTCGGGATCCGGGCTACCGACTTGATTGTTTCCGACATCGACAACAGCGGTGACTTGGAATTGATCCTATCCTCTTCCGAAGAAACCATGATACTAAACAGCGATGGCTCGCTGCGTCAGCCGATCTTTATTCTAAAGCGCAATGGCGGCTTGGACTTTACGGCCCGCACCACCGATATGGATTCCATCGACGGTCAGGGCTTGTTCTATGGCGGCATGAACGCCGAGAATTCCTTGCAAGCTCGGTCGCTGGATGGCAACTTGCTGGAGAACTGGCCCAAACAGGTTGTGCCCATCTCCGGTGGCGTGGCGATCGGCGATCTGGACCAAGACGGTCAGGCCGAAGCCGTTGCGCACTCAATGGATGGCTTTCTCTATGTCTGGCATCTTGACTCCCATAGCGCCAGCGCGCAAGCCTCCCAAAGCTGGCCGGTGTTGAACGGCAATGCCGCGCAAACCCGTGCCATCTACTCGGATTCGGTCAACTTGCCCGGCTGTGTCGCGCAATTTAACGGTTTAAATGTGCGCGGCAGTTTTAATGATTGGGGTAATACGGCCATGATATGGAACCCGAACAGCTGTGTTTGGCAGGCCAACGTGACGGCCGTTGCTGGCGCCAACTTGCGCTTTAAGTTCGACCGCTTCGGTGACTGGAGCGAGAACTATGGCGACACCAACGGCGACCGAATTGCCGAGCTGGGCGGCGGCGACATTCCGCTCGATGCCGGCGCGGGCAGCTACACCATTCGCCTCGATGACCAAAGCCTGGCCTACAGCCTGGAATCGGTTGAGTCGATGCCCAACTCAGCAGCCCTGTCATTGCGTTGCGATAACGGTTACACCGACTTTGGCACCAGCGTCTATATCGCCGGTAATCATCCGGCCTTGGGGAACTGGACGATCAAGAGCGAGCTAAAACTGGTGCCGGCCAACTACCCAAGCTGGAGCGCGACGGTAGAAAATCTGCCGGCGGGAACCGACTTCGAATGGAAGTGCGTTAAGGCCGATGAGCAGAGCCTGGCCGTGGTGCAATGGCAAGTCGGTGGCAACAATACCGCGACGACCGGCAGCGATGGCAGCGTGACCGAGACCAACGGGTCCTTTTAGCAGGCAATAGCGACCTGGGTGACATTGAAAAAAGCGCCATTCGGCGCTTTTTTTTATGCCGGATCGGCGTTTCGGATCACCTTAGCTTAACCACCTTTGGCGCTGCAGACCCGCGCTTACAGCTTGATCCAGGTGGCCTTTAGTTCGCTGTACTTATCGAAAGCATGGAGTGACTTATCCCGGCCATTGCCGCTCTGCTTATAGCCGCCGAAGGGTGCGGTCATATCACCACCATCGTATTGGTTGACCCAAACCGACCCGGCGCGCAAACCACGGGCAAAGCGATGGGCTCGGCCCAAGTTGCCGGTCCAGACGCTGGCCGCTAGGCCATAGATGGAATCATTAGCGATGCGCAGGGCCTCGGCTTCATCATGGAAACGGATCACGGCCAAGACCGGACCAAAAATTTCTTCTTGGGCAATTACCATACCGTTGGTGACGTCTTCGAAGACCGTTGGTTGCACAAACAGGCCGCCGCCGACTGGGCTTACTTGCTGGCCGCCCATCGTCAAACGAGCACCTTGCTTGCTGCCTTGTGCAATATACCGCATGACTCGCGCCAGTTGCGGTTGATCAACGATGGCGCCGACATTGGTAGATGGATCGAGCGGGTTGCCCGGTTGCCAGCCCGTAACGGCGGCACGTACCTTGGCCATAAAGGCATCGGCAATGCTCGCCTCGACCAGTAATCTCGAACCGGCGGTGCAGACTTCGCCGGCGTTGTAGCAGATCGCGGCGGCTGCGGCGATGGCTGCGGCATCGAGATCCGGCGCATCGGCAAAAACCACATTGGCTGACTTGCCACCGGCCTCAGTCCAGACCCGCTTAAGGTTGGATTCGCCAGCGTATATCATCAGTTGTTTGGCAATGGCGGTGGAGCCGGTAAACACCAACGTATCGACGTCCATATGCAGCGCCAAGGCCTTGCCGGCGGTATGGCCGTAACCGGGTAGGACGTTAAAGACGCCATCGGGAATGCCGGCTTGCTGAGCCAGGGCCGCGAGCCGAAGCGCGGTCAGGGGTGATTTTTCCGAGGGTTTCAGAATAAAGCTGTTGCCCATGGCCAGGGCCGGGGAGAATTTCCAAGCTGCCATGATCATGGGGAAGTTCCACGGCACGATTGCGGCGACGACACCGACAGCTTCTCGGGTGACCATGCCTACCTCACCGGGACCGGTGGGTGCAATTTCGTCATAAATCTTATCGACCGCTTCGGCGGTCCAACGCAGCGCGCGCACCGTGCCATTGATGTCGACGGTGCGGGAATCACCGATAGGCTTGCCCATGTCGAGCGTTTCGAGCAGAGCCAGTTCGTCGGCGTTAGCATCGATCAGGTCGGCGAACCGTAACAGGATTGTTTTTCGCGCGGCCGGTGCCAAGCCCGACCAGACGCCAGACTCAAAGGCAGCCCGTGCTGCGGCAACGGCTAAATCGGCATCAGCCTCTGTGCAAGAGGCCACCTGGCAAAGGATGCGTTGATCGATCGGTGAGACGCAGGCAAAGGTGCCCCCGTCGACGGCATCGACATACTGGCCATTAATAAAGGCGCGACCTTCCGCCACCAAGTTGTTGGCTGAAGCTTGCCAAAATTCGAGATTCTGGACATTTGCCATAAACGGGTGCTCCAATATTCGCAACGATTGAGTAGGCTGCAACATACTGCAAAAGGGTCATTAAATTCAATACAGTGCAGACAATAAAGTTTGCTCTTCGCAGCTGCTGGCATGGTTGATCGGGGATTGAGAGTCTGTCAGAGATATTTTACATAAAGGCCGACTTTTGGCTTGATGTTTTTTATTATTGACATAAAATCGGCCATATCTGTTCAATATATTAAACACTAAGGTTGTCCTTATGTCCCAGTCTCCCCGGTCCAGTCTCGATGCTTTTTGGATGCCCTTTAGCGCTAATCGTCAATTTAAAAGCAAGCCACGTATGATGGTCTCGGCCAAGGGCATGTATTACCAGTCCGATGATGGCCGACAGATTCTTGATGGTACGGCTGGCCTCTGGTGCAGCAACGCCGGGCACGGCCGCAGCGAGATCTCTGCCGCAGTGAGTCGACAGATTGACCAGCTCGACTTCGCACCCACCTTTCAGATGGGTCATCCGCTCGCCTTTGAGTTGGCCAATCGGCTGGTGGATATGAGTCCACCCGGGCTGGACCATGTGTTTTTTACCAATTCAGGCTCCGAAGCGGTCGATACGGCGCTGAAAATCGCCTTGGCCTATCACAAGGCAAAAGGGGACAGCGGTCGTACGCGCTTGATCGGACGAGAAAAGGGTTATCACGGCACCGGTTTTGGTGGTATCTCGGTCGGCGGACTAGTGAATAATAGACGTTCGTTCGGGCCCCTGTTGGCCGGTGTCGATCACCTTAAACACGCCTGGACCGCCGGCAGTGAATTCACTCAGGGTTTGCCCTTGCACGGTGCCGACCTAGCGGATGAATTAGAGGGTATGATCGCCTTACATGGCGGCGAAACGATCGCGGCGGTGATCGTCGAACCGATCGTCGGTTCCGGTGGGGTCTGGATGCCGCCGGTCGGCTATTTAGAGCGTCTGCGCGCGATCACCCAGCAGCACGGTATCGTGTTGATCTTTGACGAAGTGATTACCGGTTATGGCCGAATCGGCGATGCCTTTGCGGCAACCCGCTTTGGCGTTACCCCCGATATTATTACCTCAGCCAAGGGCTTAACCAACGGTGCCATCCCGATGGGTGCGGTCTTTGTTGCCGACTTTATGCACCAGGCCTTTATGCAGGGTCCGGAACAGATCATCGAACTGTTTCATGGCTATACCTATTCCGGTCACCCGGTCGCTGCGGCGGCGGGTCTAGCAACCCTCGATATCTACGCAGCAGAGGGTCTGTTTAATAAGGCCTATGAACTGGGCGATTATTTCCAGGCCCAGCTGCACAGTTTGGCCGAGTTTGATGTGTTGAAGGATATCCGCAACTTCGGCCTGGTGGGTGCGCTTGAATTTAAGCCCGGCGCGCAGTTCGGCGCGCGCGGTTACCAGGTATTTGAGCACTGCTTTTGGCAGGGCAATGCCTTGGTGCGCTGCACCGGCGATACCATTGCGGTGTCTCCGCCACTGATCCTCTCTAAGGAGCATATCGATGAGCTTATTGGTGCCTTACGCGCGGCCGTTAAAACGCTCTATTAAACCAGACTGGCGCAAGCTGGATGCTGTTATGCCTGCGTCGCAACGGCCTTATGGGTTAGGTGCAGAAAGATATATAGAATGTCTTTAGCCTGGCCGATGCTAAGATACCCGCCGATATTTATCACGGCCCAGCCGATCTAGGCCATGGGCCGTTCCAGCACATAACAGTCTATGTCACGACGAGGCCTAACGATGACCCAACGCACGCCCCATACCGGTTCCTATTACGCGGCTACCCGAAACGATACGCAGGAACGAGCGATTCTCAGTGACTCGATCGACGCGGATGTGTGTATCGTCGGTGCGGGCTTTACCGGTATCTCCAGTGCCCTGCATCTGGCAGAGGCCGGTTACAAGGTAGTCGTGCTAGAAGCGGCGCGCATCGGTTTCGGTGCCAGCGGGCGCAATGGTGGTCAGCTGGTCAACAGCTACAGCCGCGACCTCGACGTGATCGAAAAAAATTATGGTCCAGAATTGGCCCAAATGCTTGGCGCCATGGCCTTCGAAGGCGGTCGCATTATTCGTGAACGAATAAGCCAATACGATATTCAATGTGACTTTAAGCCGGGCGGTATCTATGCCGCCTTGAATCCCAAGCAGATGCACGCGCTGCAAGACCAAAAGGCGCTCTGGGAACGTCACGGACACAGCGGATTGACCTTGCTCGACCGGGCCGCAATCCGCGCCGAAATCGCTTCCGATGCCTATGTTGGCGGACTATTCGACCCGACCGGTGGCCATGTTCAACCGCTCAACCTGCTCTTGGGTGAGGTGGCCGCATTTGAAGGGCTGGGCGGGCAAGTCTTTGAGGACTCCAAGGTCATCGAGATCGAGCGCAGTACTCGGCCCGTGGTGAAAACCGCCCAGGGTCAGGTCACGGCCAACTATGTTTTGTTGGCTGGTAATGCCTACATGGATCAACTGGTGCCCGAATTGGCCGCCAAATCGATGCCCTGCGGTACGCAGATCGTCGCGACTGAGGTGCTCGATCCAGACGTCGCCCGATCCCTGCTGCCCAACCAATACTGTGTCGAAGACTGTAACTACAAGCTCGACTATTATCGGGTGACCGGTGACAACCGTCTGTTGTACGGCGGTGGCGTGACTTACGGCGGCGGCGACCCGGCCTCGATCGAAACCTTTATGCGCCGTCAGATGGAAACAACCTTCCCCCAGTTAAAAGGCGTTAAGTTTGATTACGCCTGGGGTGGCGACTTCCTCTTGACCATGAGTCGGCTGCCGCAGTTTGGCCGTCTGACCGACACCATCCTCTATGCGCAAGGCTACAGCGGTCACGGTGTGACGACGACGCACCTGGCCGGTCGATTGGTGTGCGAGGCGATCCAGGGGCATCCGCAACGCTTCGATGCCTTCGCCAAATTGAAACATTTTCCGTTCCCCGGGGGTCGCTTGCTGCGCACGCCCTATACTGCGCTCGGCGCGCTCTATTATGGCTTGCGCGATAAGTTCGGCCTCTAGGCTTAGGCTCTTTTTCGCGAGACGTTCTATCAGGCCTATCCAGCCTAGCCTAAGGTGGATTTTTGTCTATTTTATAACCAACCCCTATCGACATTGGGCGCACCTTTCTTTATAGTCGCCGCCCCTTGCGTCGGCTTAAGCCGACGCGGCCCAATTTGCCTCTTCCCAGGATAAATTCAGTGATATCTACCGCAAACATCACCATGCAGTTCGGCGCCGAGCCACTTTTTGAAAACATTTCCGCCAAATTTGGACACGGTCATCGGTATGGCTTAATTGGAGCGAACGGTTGCGGTAAGTCTACCTTTATGAAAATCCTCAGCGGCGAGCTGACGCCGACCTCGGGTAATGTGTCGATCACCCCAGGCGATCGCATCGGTAATTTGAGCCAGGATCAGTTTGCTTTCGAAGAGTACTCGGTTGTCGATGCGGTTATCATGGGCGACGTCGGCCTGTGGAAAGTGAAGCAGGCGCGCGATCGAATTTACGCCAAGCCCGATATGACCGAGGCCGATGGTATGGCTGTGGCCGAATTGGAAATTGAATTTGCCGAAATGGATGGCTACACCGCCGAGAGCCGTGCCGGCGAAATTCTGTTGCAGGCCGGTATCGATGAGTCGTTCCACTTTGGTTTGATGAAGCAGGTAGCACCGGGTTGGAAGCTCCGGGTGTTATTGGCTCAGGCCCTGTTTGCCAATCCGGATATCCTGTTGCTCGACGAACCGACCAACAACTTGGACATCCATACTATTAACTGGTTGGCCGATGTCCTCAATCAGCGCAAATGCACCATGATCATTATTTCGCACGATCGACACTTTTTGAACTCGGTCTGTACCCATATGGCCGATATCGATTATGGCGAATTGCGCGTCTATCCGGGTAACTACGAAGCCTACACCGCGGCATCGTCGCTGATTCAAGAGCAGCTGTTAACCGAAAATGCTAAGAAAAGCGCTGAGATCGACGAGTTACAAAGCTTTGTCAATCGCTTCTCGGCGAACGCCTCCAAGGCCAAACAGGCCAGTTCGCGCGCCAAGAAGATGGACAAGATCAAGCTCGACGAGGTGAAATCCTCCAGCCGTGCGACGCCGAGCATCAGCCTGAAGCAAGACAAGAAGCTCTATCGTCAGGCGCTGGTGCTGGAAGACTTGAGTCATGGCTTCGACCAGTCATCGCTGTTTGACAACGGCAACCTTATTTTGGAAGCCGGCGCTAAGCTGGCGGTGATCGGCGAAAACGGCGCCGGTAAGACGACCTTCTTGCGTTGCCTGATCGGCGATCTGCAGGCCAACGGCGGCGTGGTCAAATGGGCCGAAAACGCCACCATCGGTTATTGCCCGCAGGACAGCACCGAAGACTTCAACTGTGACCTAACCCTGTTTGACTGGATGTCGCAATGGCGTACGCCCAAGCACGATGATCTGATGATTCGCGGCATGCTCGGTCGTCTGCTGTTTACCGCCGATGACTTCAATAAAAAAGCCAAGGTCTGCTCCGGTGGTGAGAAAAACCGTCTGCTCTTTGGTAAATTGATGATGATGGACATCAACGTCCTGATCATGGATGAGCCAACCAACCACTTGGACATCGAAGCTATTGAAGCGCTCAACGTTGCCTTGAAGGAATTCGATGGCACCCTGATCTTCGTCAGCCATGACCGCGCGTTCGTCTCCTCTTTGGCGACTCGAGTGATTGAAATAACCGATCGGGAAGTGATTAACTTCCAGGGCACCTATGATGAATACTTGGCCAGCCAAGAAGCCAAACGGCGTGTTGCTTAACAGGGCACCGGAGCCCTAAAAGTTGGTCAAAAAAAAGGGCCCCGAGGGGCCCTTTTTTAATGGCTGACGATTGTGCGCGTCAATCGGCCGGGGCTTCCGGCTTCTTGAGGACATCGGCCAAGAGGCAGATCATATTGGTCGCCATGGTCGCCGCAGCCAGGGCGGTGATCTCGGCATGATCATAGGGCGGGGCCACCTCGACCACATCACAGCCAATCAGATTCAGGCCGGTGAGACCATGCAACAGTCGGATGCCGGTGATCGTGTCGAAGCCACCACAGACTGGCGTGCCGGTGCCGGGCGCACAGCTGGGGTCGAGAAAATCGACGTCGAAGGTTATGTAACAGGGCCGATCCCCGACCGTCTGTTTGATAATCGCTAAAGCCTTGTCGACGCCCTGTTCGTGCAGCCAAAGCGCATCCAGAACGGTGTAACCGAGGTTGGAATCATTGATCGTGCGCATGCCCAGTTGCACGGAACTGTGCGGGTCGACTATGCCTTCTTTGGCGGCGTGGTAGAACATGGTGCCGTGATCGATGCGCCCCTTGCGGTCCGGCCAGGTATCGCTGTGGGCATCGAAATGAATCAAGGAGATGGGACCATGCTTGTCCGCCAGCGCTTTTAAGATCGGGTAGGTGATGAAATGGTCACCGCCGATCGACAGCGGCGTAACCCCAGCCGCAATGATCGGCTGATACCATTGTGCGATCTGGTCGACCACCGTATGGGGCGAGCCGGGGTCGAACACACAGTCACCAAAGTCGATTACATTTAAGGTATTGAACGGGTCGGCGGTCCAGGGCCAAGGCCGGGCCCAGCTCAGCTGGGTCGAGGCTGCCCGCACCGCCCGAGGCCCGAGCCGGGCACCGGGTCGGTTCGAGGTGGCCAGGTCATAGGGCACGCCGATCACCGCGACATCGACATCGGTTAGGTCACGGGTGTACCGCCGGCGCAAAAAGCTGGTAGCGCCGGCATACATGGCTTCAATTTCTGTGCCGTAGGGCGACTGGCGGGTGAAGGCGAGGTCGCCGCTGGAGTATTGGTCGAAAGTATCCGTCATCGTTAAAATCCGAAAAAGGCAAAGTGGTTCGTACGCTGTGAAGAGCGGAACCGATGCCTAAGCATAACTGGCGAATCGGTGCCCCGTCTTCAATTATTTTGCGCTAATTGCAGGCTGAGGTGTGCGCCCAGGCAGTAGCGTTGCTTTCACCAGCTGCGACCTGCCGGCGAGCACCTAAGAGCAGATGCTTGCCGATGATCAAATTGATCGATGTGGATTGTTTAAAGGGGGCTGAGAGTCAGCCTCAGCTCCGTTTGGATTAGACCGTAGCGAGCAAGTACTGCCGTTCCCAAGAGCTGATCACGCGTTTGAAACCCTCGTATTCGGCCCATCGGGTGGCCACAAAACCGTCGACAAACTTCGTACCTAGGGCGTCGCGGATAACCTCTGAAGAGGCCATCTCATCGAGTGCGGCCTCCAGGTTCCAAGGCACGGTCTCATCGGCTTCACCGCCCATGCGGTACTGGACGGGCTTACGGGGTTTGAGATCTTGCGTCATACCCAGATACCCGCATAGCAGATTTCCGGCCAGGGTCAGGTAAGGGTTGGTGTCGGCACCGGGCAACCGGTTTTCAACGCGCCGCGCCGCAGGGCTCGCCTTGGGCACACGCAAGCCGACAGTGCGGTTGTCTTCACCCCATTCGATATTGACCGGTGCATTGCCATTGGCGCCAGGCAAATACCGACGATAGCTGTTCACGTTGGGGGCGAAAATCGGCATCATCTGCGGAATATAGGTTTGCAGGCCGCCAATGTAGTTATAAAACAGATTCGACGCTGAGCCATCCTTATTAGAAAACAGATTGGCGCCGGATTTCGCATCGGTCAACGATTGGTGAATATGCATTGAACTGCCCGGTTCACCGGAAATTGGCTTGGCCATAAAGGTCGCGCCGATGCCGTGTTTCAGCGCGGCTTCGCGCACCGTGCGTTTGAAAATAAACACTTGGTCGGCCAGCCTGAGCGCCTCGCCATGGCGGAAGTTGAACTCCAACTGAGCCGCCCCCTCTTCGTGAATCAGGGTGTCGATGTCCAAATGCATGTCTTCACACCAATCATAGATATCCTCAATGATTGGATCGAATTCATTGGCCGCATCGATGCTGAAGCTTTGCCGACCGCTTTCCTGACGACCGGATCGACCGATCGGTGGCTCCAGGGGAATATCCGGATCGGTGCAGCGCTTGGTGAGATAAAACTCAACCTCGGGCGCAACGATGGCCAACCAGCCTTTGTCTTCATAGAGTTTCAATACATTTTTCAGAACGGCACGCGACGACAGCGGCATCAGGTTGCCCATGCTGTCGTAACAGTCGTGAATAATTTGGGCAGACGGCTCTTGGGCCCAGGGTACGGTAAAGGCGGCCTTCTCATCGGGCCGTAATTCCATATCGATATCTTGCGGATCGAGCAGCCGATAGTAGATTTCGTTATCGGGATAATCCCCAGTGGTGGTTTGCATCAGCACACTTTCGGGCAAGCGAATGCCTTTTTCGGCAATAAACTTATCGGTCGGCATGATTTTACCGCGTGCAATGCCGGTCTGGTCGGGTGTGATGCATTCTATTTCAGTGATCTTATTGGTTTCTAACCACTTGGTAAGCTCTTTCATCTGTTTTCGATTGACTGACGCGTACGACACGCTTCGCCAAAGGCCTCGAATAGTTGTTTTTGAGTGGGGTTTTCCGTGACTTGCCATTCTGGATGCCATTGTACAGCAAAACCAAATGACATGGCTTCGATCCGCACGGCCTCGACGAGGCCGTCTGGTGCCGTGGCTTCTGCGACTAGCCCATCTGCCAGCCGATTAATACCCTGGGAATGCACCGAGTTAATCTGCATCGTTTCACAGCCATAGATGTCTTTCAGCCGACCTTGGCTACTCAGTTGTACTGAATGGCGCGGCGCAAACTGCTGCTCGAGCGTATCTGCCTTGTTTTCACGATGGTCGGCTTTGCCAGCAACCTCTTGCACCGCCTGGTGTAACGAACCGCCGAGGGCCACATTGATGTCCTGCAAGCCTCGGCACACTCCTAAAAGCGGGATATTGTTGCGCATCACCGCGCGCACAATTTGAAAGGCGCTGTCATCGCGCGCGGCGTCATAGTCGTAGGGCTTGTCGATCTTGCTTTCCTGATAGTGTGCCGGATCGATCATCGAATAGGCGCCGGTTAGAAAGATGCCATCGAGCCGGGCCAGCCACTGATCGATGGCTTGGTCGTCGAGTACCGCGGGAATGATGACCGGGATAACGTTGGCGGCGAGCGTTAAGGCTCGTAAGTACTTATCGCCGGCGGTATGGAATAGGTGGGGCCCGATTTGTTGTACGTCGGAAATTACCCCGACCAGCGGTTTGAGCTGTTCACTAGTCATCAAGTTCACTCTTATTTTCGATATTCCCAGTCTACACGAGCATAAAATATTTTAAACACTGCTCAGGATATATTTGGAGCGTCAGAAGGTCTCGATTGAAGGGCGTTGGAAGGCCTTCATTACGGGCTTTGCAACCTATTGGTCGGCGCGGTCTGGCGAATAAAAAAGCCACCGAATAGATTTGAATTGGCTCGAGAAACCGGCTACATTGTGTTCAATATATCAACCACTCGCCCTTAATACCCTGCTCTTGATTGACGTGCCCTCATCCTCTACTGAATGTGATCGCGACCTGTCGACTCAGGTGATCCATGGCTCAGTATTATCGGAGTCCGACGCAAAAATTCCTATCCCTCTGTCCAGTGTAGACCAAGACTACAATGTTCAAGTATGGCCATGGGATAGGCTGCTCGGGCAACCAAAGCGGATGGGACCAGAATAGTTTTTTTGCTTAGAAGGTTAGTCGTTAACCTTAAATAAAAGGATTGTGCGCCAAGCGCAGTCCACAACGCCCCAACCAGTATGCAAGGCATGACTCTACATGACAGTTAAAGAAGCGACCGATTTCCTTGAAGCTTTTCCCGATGTAACCACGATCGAACTCCTAATATGCGACCTGAACGGTGTCTTACGCGGCAAGCGCGTTGAAAGAGAGTTACTCGAGCGGGTCTTTACCGTGGGGTTTTATCTACCCGGATCGGTAATGTCGCTTGATGCCAGCGGATCAACGGTCGAGGACGCCGGCTTGGGGATGGAGCAAGGCGATCGGGATCGACTCTGTTTCCCCATTGCGGGCACGCTGAGCATCGTACCCTGGCATGAGCTCGGTGATCGCGCTCAGGTGCTCTGTACCATGTTCGAAGACGATACCGACACCCCCTTCTTTGCCGACCCACGCCAAGTTCTGGTGCAGGCGGTCGAGCGGTTCAGTCAGATGGGTTTTGAGGTGGGGATTGCCATGGAGCTGGAATTCTATCTGCTCGATGCCATTCGCGATGACGATGGTCATCTGCAGCCGCCCAAACCACCGGGCAGTTCTCGGCGCATGCGCTCCAACCAGGTGTATTCGATGGACGACCTGGACGAGTATGACTTCTTTATCCGCGATGTTATCGATACGGCCCGGCAGCAGAACATTCCGGCCGATACGGTGATTGCCGAATATGCGCCCGGCCAATTTGAAGTGAACCTGAATTACGGCAGCGACATCTTACAGGCGGTCGATCATTCGGTGCTGCTCAAACGGCTGATCGCCAGCGTCGCAACCAAATATAAGATGGAAGCCACCTTTATGGCCAAACCCTATATTCAGGAAGCCGGCAGCGGTCTGCACCTGCACTTGAGCCTACTGAAAGATGGGGTCAATATTTTCGCCGCCGATGACCCAACCACCAATCCTTATATGCGCCATGCGATTGGCGGCCTATTGGATATGGCCGACAGCACCCAGGGCTTCCTGGCGCCGACCATCAACAGTTTTCGCCGTCTGGCTCCAGATGCCTTTGCCCCGACCACCAAGACCTGGGGTTATGATAATCGCACCGTGGCGCTGCGGATTCCGTCAGGCAGTATCGAGTCTACTCGTATTGAACATCGGATGTGCGGTGCCGACACCAATCCCTACCTGGCCACAGCGGTGCTGTTGGCTGGGGTGACCGAAGGCATTATGAATAAGATTGAGCCGCCGATGCCGATTGATGGTAATGCCTATGAGCAGGACCAGCCCTCGGTGGCCGATAACCAGCGCGATGCCTTACGCAATATGGAAAAGGATCCGCGCGTGAACAAGTGGTTTGGCAAAGACTTTGTCGATGTTTATCAGTCGTGTAAATGGTCGGAGTTGCGGATGTTTGAACAGCAGGTCACACCCATGGAATATGAGCTGCTGTTACCCTATATTTGAGTGACCAGACGGGGGTGTCTGGCGAACTAATCGGCGCGTTGGTAGTTGCTGTAAACCGTCGAAGACTCAACTTCGAGTTTCTTGATACCGCCGATCTTGCCCTTCATATTGAAAGCATATTGGGCCGGAACCGTTTGGTCGTCGACACTCATAAACTGAAACGACATAACCATCATCGAAATTTTGATCGAGAACGCGGGCGAAAAGGTCTCGACGTTCTCGATATGCAATTCTAACAGCCGTTGATCCAGAGAGGACATGATCGCATAGCCGGTCAGGGCATCGGCATTGTCATCGGCCAGTTCCCCGACGTGCGGCACAAAACTCAACCAGACCTTGCCGTCTTCCTGTTTCATGAGCTCAACCGAATTGACTGCGACTATGTCGCGAAACTTTACCGGGTCCTCCTCATCCTGTTGGCGGTCCCTTCGTTTGAGGAATTTTTTGTTTTGCTCTGCGCTGGCAGGCTCATTGTCGACTTCCAATAATTGCCACTGTGGGTCCTGTTGAGGCTCAAATTGGGCGAAATTGCGCGCCTTTGAGCTTTGCGAGACTTGCTGAAAACTAAAGCGTTGGTGCTCTAAGGTCGCGGCTTCATCCAGTTGAGTCAGGAGCCGATTTTCCCATTCCGAATTGGCCAGACTCAGGCTTGCTAGGCAGGATAGCAGCAAGCCGATACCCCATTTTTTGACGATTTGGTGCATGGGGTGTTCGTTCCTTTTAGGGCGCGTTCGGACCGCTCTTAGCGGCCCAGCAGTTGGAGTATGTTGCCGGCTGATTGATTGGCCTGAGCCTGAAGGGCAATGCCGACCCGTTCTTGTATCTGATTTTGAACCATGTTCGTGCTCTCTTTCGCCACATCGGCATCGGTGATGCGTGATCCACTGGCGGTGGAGGCTTCAATCTGTTGACTCAGGGTGTCGATGCGCGCTGAAAATCGGTTCTGCACGGCACCCAGATCGGCGGCTGTTGCGCTAAAGCGATCGAGCAGGTCATCGGCCAATGCGATGGTATTTTGTGCCTGATCGGCGCTATTGACCGAGACATCAGCCAAGCCCAGTTGGGCGGCCTCATCTTGCAGGTTATTGGCGGCGATGACTAGGGTGTCGCCACTATCAGGACCAATTTGGTAAACCGAGTCACTGCCGCCGCGAAACAACGGTTTGCCATTAAAGTTGGACTGCTCCAAAACCGAGTTCATCTGTGCTTTGATTGAGTCGACTTCTTTATTGATCAGCTCGCGATCGGCATCGTTGTAAATGCCATTGGCCGACTGGACCGCCAGCTCGCGAATCCGCTGTGTGCCTTCTACCAAGCTGCTGAGGTCACTGCTGGCGGTTTGCGCCTGAGACATACCGTCCCCGGCATTGCGAATGGCCTGATATTGCCCGCGAGTCTGGGCACTGAAGGTTTCACTGATGGCCAACCCGGCGGCATCGTCTGCGGCACCATTCAGGCGTTGTCCCGAGCTGATCCGATTGAGCGATTGATCCACCGAAACTCGAGCTTGTTGCAGCGGCTGGGTCGAGGGGGCGGAATGAATGGGACCTACCATGGCAGTATCCTGGTTCAACAGTGATGTGACCCTCAAGAATAGCCCTTGTCTTGATGGGCGTCACCTGAGTGCGGGTAATAATTTGTAGTGGGGTTATAACCGTCCGTGCCAATTATTTGGCGTTTTTTGGAGCCGGTTTAGCCGGCCTGATCGGGGTGCTCGGCCTGCCACGCCTCGATTGCGTCCTTGGCGGCTCGAAAGGCCTCGATGCCAGACGGAACACCGCAATAAACGGTCGATTGGAGCAAGACTTCCTGAATCTCAGCTTCCGAACAGCCATTGCGTAATGCGCCCCGGACGTGGACCTTGAGTTCGGTCGAGGCCTTCAGCGCCGCTAAGGTCGCAATGGTGATCAGGCTGCGCGTCTGCGGCGATAAGGCCGGTCGCGTCCATACCTCACCCCAGCAGTTCTCAGTCACCATATCCTGCAACGGCCGGTTAAAATCGGTCGCAGCGTC
This sequence comes from Reinekea sp., assembly GCF_982785585.1. NCBI lineage: Bacteria > Pseudomonadati > Pseudomonadota > Gammaproteobacteria > Oceanospirillales > Saccharospirillaceae > Reinekea > Reinekea sp. The sequence continues at coordinate 46,305 of NZ_CEYAVF010000012.1, forward strand.
AATCGCCCGATCGACATATTCATCACCTAAGACGTTACGGCGCATAACCATGCCCTGCTGGTATTTTTCACTCTTCATCGGTATCAGATTCCTAGTTCGGGCGGGAAAGGTGGGCTCGTCGCATCGACCCCAGCGCATCCTGCGATGTTCCACCGACGCTGTCAATCGGCGCATTGACCGATAGCTCAGCGAATTTGATCGATGAGTGGGACCGGCATAAGGACGTTCACGGGTCGGCTAGAACAGATCCTTGGCCCGGTGGTAGAGCATGCCCGCGGCCAATAGCGGTGCCCGGAATTGGCGGCCGCCCGGAAAGCGCAGGTGATGTATTTTCTCAAATAGGGTGATGCGTTCACTTTCCTGCGCGATATGCTCGGCGATAACATGAGCGGCCAGATGGGTGGCGTTGATGCCATGCCCGGCATAGGCTTGGGCATAGTAGACATTAGGCCGTAAGCGACCGATTTGCGGCATTCTATTGGCGCCGATGCCGATCATACCACCCCATTGATAGTCGATTTTGACCTCATTCAGATAGGGAAACACCTTATCCATATGGGGTTTTAGCGCGGCCAGAATCGATGCGGGGTCGCGTCCGGAATAGTTGCACAGGCCGCCAAACAGCAGGCGGCGGTCGGCACTGAGGCGGTAATAATCGAGTGCCACGCGTTGGTCACAGACCGCCATATCCTGAGGGAGTACCCGTTGCCATTGCGCATCGGTTAGCGGCTCGGTGGCAATCAGATAGCTGCCGGCGGGTAATACCTGGCTTTCCAAGTGGCTGTCGAGACCGGCGACATAGGCATTGCCGCAGATTACCAGCCGATCTGCGCTAACCTGGCCGGAGCTGGTGTGGATGGTTTGGCGCTCACCGTAGACGATGTCGAGCACCTTCGATTGTTCAAAAATCTGCACACCCAGCGTCGCAGCGGCCTCGGCTTCCCCTAAGACCAGGTTGAGCGGGTGGACATGACCGCTGCCCATGTCGATCAAGCCGCCGATGTAATTGTCTGAGCCGACCACCTCATGCATCTGGTCGGGCCCGAGGAACTGGGTCTTATGCTTGTAGCCAACACTCTCGAGCCAGGCCTTCTGGCGCTCTAAATCGGCCATATCGCGGGGTTTATGGGCCAGATCGCAAAAGCCCATCTTGAGATCACATTGGATGTTGTATTGGTCGATGCGCTGCTTGACCAGGTCGACCGCTTCCAGACCCATTTGCTCGATGGCCTGCACGCCCGCTTGGCCTAAGGCGTTGTGAAACTGCTCGGCACTATGCCCTAGGCCACGAATTAACTGGCCGCCATTGCGTCCGGAGGCGCCCCAACCGATCCGATAGGCCTCCAGTAGAACCACCTTAAACCCGCGTTCGACCAGTTCCAGAGCGGTGTTGACGCCGCTGAAACCGCCACCAATCACACAAATATCGGCCTCGATCGACGCATGCAGCGTTGGGTAGGTCTGGTGATAAGTGCGACTCGAGGTGTAATAGGAATCCGGATGTTCGGAACTGTGGGTGCGCGGATTAAGCATGAATCACCTGTGTTTAGGATCTGGGGTCTTGAGTAGAGGGGACAAGCATAGCCTCAGGAGAGTAGCTGCTGAACAGAATGTCGTCCAGCATTGGAACGTGCCTGTGTTAAATCGGCAACAGCTGTGCAATATTTTTGATTCCCTTCCTTTAGCTGTATACTGCGGTATCCAACCCAATATCGAGGAACCGCGCATTGGAAGATGTAGGGACTAGGCTTAAGGCTGTCCGAAAATTGTCTGGCTTTTCTCAGCGAGAACTCGCCAAACGCGCTGGTGTCACCAACTCGACCATCTCGATGATAGAAAAGAATAGCGTCAGCCCGAGCATAAGCTCTCTGCGCAAGGTGCTGTCGGGCTTGCCGATGACCTTACTGGAGTTTTTCGATACCGGCGATCAGGGCAATACGGAGCTACCTGTGGTGTATACGCCGGCTCAGTTCCAGAGAACCCAAAGCAATGGTGTATGTTGGGAGCTGATCGGTAAGAATTTTCCCAATCCGCAATTAGGCTTCATGTTAGAAACCTATCCCAGCTTGGCCGATACCGGCGTTGAAGGCTACAGTCACGATGGCGAAGAGGCCGGGTATGTGATTTCTGGCAAAATTGAAATAACTGTCGACGACCAGGTATTTGAGCTGACCGCCGGTCAAGGCTACTATTTTGACTCTCGTCGACCGCACCGTTTTCGCAATCCCTTTGACGAACCCTGTGTCTTGGTGTCGGCCAACACACCAGCCCATTTATAGACTGCTGGGCCATGCCCGTTACGCACTCATAGCGCGGTGCATGAGCGCAGTGGGATCAGTGCAAATCGGTCAGTAACGGCTCAACGTTTTGCTAATTCTGCGCAATGAGTTCCCGGGTCATGTCAGGGAAGGGACCGTCTAGGTCTAACCAAATCAATGAAAAGTAGTCACCAAACATCGGGTCTTCTATCCGGCCAATGGCGCGGTCATTATAGAAGAATCGACTGGTCTGATCGGCGCAAATCTGAAAGCGAAGCCGGTCCTGTTTGCTGATATCCGGCCAGAAGACATTGAGTTCCTGTAACCAACGCTGCTCCTGCTGGGCATCGAGATCAAAGCGCTGCCATTGCTTCTGGGTTTCTGAGAGCAGGTCTTTCTTACTGAACGCTCGCTTGTAAGTTACCTCGAGCTGGAGCGGGTAGATGCCCCGTTGGTAGGCCCCATCGGTGGTCTTCAATTCAACATCGTAAACATCCCAGAGCCACACCTTCAGACTGGAAGAACCGACCAAAAGTGGTGGGGTCTCACAAGCGTCAGCCGCGTAAACCAGATGACTCTTAACCGCGATGAGGATGATCATTACCCATTTCAATGTGAGATTGCGCATCGTGCACCTGAACAGAGAGTTGATTTCCAGTGTATACGATTTCAGCATGGAGGTAGACTTGTTCGACGCGCGTTGGCCGGCCATTTTTTTACTAGCCGTCTTGGCAACGAAAAACATCGGCTCAGAGCGCGTTACTCGGCTCGTGCGCCAATTGCCTAGCGCGCGCCAAGACCTGCTCGGACAGGGGCGCCAGTCGTTGAGCCAAGGTTTGGCAGAGCGGCCCGGCGGGTTTGCTTTGCGGGTTGATTTCAATCGCTAGGATCAGGCATATGGCCGGCAGGCGTCCCAGTGCATTGGCCAACTGCAAACTGGCCAACAGCCCATAACCATGACTGGACAACTGCGCCAAGGCGTCGGGCAATTGGGTTAGGGTGAATTCCTGTAGGCTGCCGAGCGGCTGCTGGCCCGACACCATGGCGTCGACGATCAGGGTGGGTACCTCGGGCTCCAGTCGCTGCGTCAAGGTGAGAATCGGCCGGTCGAGCTGTTGGACGCAGAGGCCGATGTCGCTCGGCAGTCGCACCTCGTTTAAGCGCTCCGCCAGACGCCAACCGATCGAGTCATCGCCAAAAGGGGAGCCGAAGGCGAAAATATTGACCCGTGTCGAGCCAAGGCTGGGTTCATAAGTTGTCATTTCGATCTATCCTCGTCGGTTCAGGCGCAGGTCTAAAAAGTGGGTCGCACAGGAGATACAGGGGTCGTAATTGCGAATCACCTGCTCGCTTAACAGGCGCAAAGCGTCGGCCGGTTGGTCCAGGCCAAACTGGATGAGACTGCTGCGCAGATCCTCTTCGATACGAGCTTGGTTTTGACTGGTCGGTGGCACGATGCGCGCGAACTCGATAATGCCTTGGGCATCGGTGCGATAGTGGTGCCAGAGAATACCGCGCGGTGCCTCGGTGCAGCCAAAGCCTTCACCGGCGCGCGGCACCACACTCATGTTGGGTGTCTGAGTCGGTCGATAGTCGCAGAGCAGCCGAATTGCTTCGACGACGCTAAAATGAATCTCAATCGCCCGGGCCACAATGGAGTGAAACATATTGCGCGATGGGAAAGTTAGGCCCGAGACCAGGGCATTGTCGCGCACCACCTCGGGCAGCTGGGCCCAGTTTAGATTGACCCGAGCCAGCGGGCCGGTGAGATAGGTTTTGCCCTGCAGATGGCAATGCAATGCACTGGAATGAGCCACCTGACTCTCATGGAAGTGCCGGTTGTAGTCGGCAACCGCCAGATCCAAGCCGGCACTGGAGCGCAGTCGACCCCGGTTGATCGCGTATTCATCGGGATGTGATAGAGCGACACTGACGAAGTCATTGCTCAGGTCCGTTAGCGGCAGGGTAGCGGTCCAACCGACCAAGGCGGCGGCCTCGGGCTCGATCGCGCGCAGCCGGGTCAGTAACGCATCGGCATCGGCCTGTGCCGGGGCGCGATAAAAGCCGCCGACACAGGCCCCGACCGGATGTACGGCCCTGCCGCCGAACAGGCTGACCAGATCATTGCCCAGTTCATGCAGCCGCAGACCCCGGCGCAGTTCGTCCGGGTAGCGTTGCGCCATGGCCGGCGCACTGTCAAAACCGAGGAAGTCCGGTGCCGCCAAGAGGTGAATATGCAGGCCATGGCTTTCGAGCCACTCACCGCAATAGAACAGCCGGCGCATGGCCTGCGTCCAGGGTGATATCTGCAGGGCGAAGATCTGCTCCAAAGCCTGGGCCGCACTCATTTGGTAGGCCACCGGGCAGATGCCGCAGATCCGCGCAACCACATCCAAGACCTCCTGATAGGATCGGCCGACCAGCAGTTGTTCAAAAAACCGCGGTGGCTCGTAGATGCGCAATTTAAGGTCATGGATTTGGCCGCGCTCTATGTCCAGTTCCAATGCGCCCTCGCCCTCAACGCGCGCGAGTATGGGTACCCGAATACTGATGTCTGACGTCATAGTGGTCTCCTCGCAGCGGTGCTTTAGGTCGATTCATGCAATTGGCCAGCTGCCTCGGAGAACGCCCGCGCTTGGCCGTTAATGAAGTTAAAGCGTGCGGCAGTTTGCATGGCGGTCAGACCCATGCGGGCAAAACAGTCTGCCAAGGCCCGGTAGTTGACCTGGTTCGCGGGGCCGAAACAGCCGTAGCAGGCGCGGCCGAGCGCTGGGCATAGCGCACCGCAGCCGGTTCGGGTGACCGGACCCATACAGGGCTGCTGGCCAGTCACCAAAATACAGCTTTGGCCGCGCTGCTTACAGGTCATGCAGACGCTATCGCTCGACGTGCTCGGTGGTACGCCTTGGAGCAAAGCGGTGATTAGGCTGACAATCTGGTCACTGCCGATGGGGCACCCCCAGACCTCGAAGTCGACCCTGACATGGCGGTCGACCGAATCCGAACGGGGCAGGCTCTCAATCAGCTCGGGGTGGGGATAGATTGCCTGAGTCCAGGCGGCGACATCCGCAGCGTTCTTGAGCGCTTGAATGCCCCCACTAGTGGCACAGGCGCCGATACTGACCAGGTAGGTGCAGCCGGCGCGAATCCGTTTGATCCGTTCGCTATCGTGCGCGGTGCTGATGCTACCCTCGACAAAGGCGATATCGACCGGTGCCTCGGGTTCAACCGGGCCGGCCTCGGCAAAGTGTACGATCTCGACCCGCTCAGCCAGGGTGAGCAAGGCCGGTCCGAGATTCAAAAAGGCCAGTTGGCAGCCATCGCAGGAGGCAAACTTATGGATCGCGATACGCGGTTTGGCAGGAAGATTAAGTATAGGCATGTTGGGCTCCTAATATCCGCTGATGGCCATCAGCTCTTGCACTTGGGGGTAGGCAAAGACGGGACCATCTTTACAAACAAACTGGCCGCCGAGTTGGCAGTGGCCACAGTGCCCCACGCCACATTGCATATTGCGCTCCATGCTCAGAAACAGCCGATTCGCGGGCAGGCCGAGGTCGATTAGATGGTCCATGGCAGCCTGCAACATTGCTTCCGGGCCACAGGCCATGACCAGAGTGTGCTCAGTGTTTATCTCGATCTGTTTCAGCAGATCGACCACGGTGCCGGTATACCAGGGCCACTGCGGTCCAGCCTGATCGGCCGCGAGCAGGACGTGGGTATCAGGAGCGGCCGCCCAGGCGGAATAGCGGGCGCGATAGACCAGCTCACTGGACCGTTTAACCCCCTGTAGAATCGACAGCGCGCCGAACCGGTCGCGCCGCTGCAGTATATATTGGATTACCGAGGTCACCGGGGCACAGCCCAGTCCGCCGGTTATCACCACGACATCTTGACCTTGGGCTTGAGCCATTGGCCAACCCTGACCGAAGGGGCCACGAATACCAACCTGGTCGCCGGGTCTGAGCCGGGCCATGGCTTGGGTAATGCGCCCAACCACCGCAATGGTATGCGCATAACAATCGGCATCATCGGGATCGGAGACGATGGAAATGGGGATCTCACCCACGCCAAACAGGTACACCATGTTGAATTGCCCAGGCTCGAAACGATACCGTTGTTGCATGTCGGGCTCGGTAAAGCGCAAGCGCCAGGTGAAAACGGTTGGGCTCTCCTGGACGCGATCGATAATATCGGCGACCCAGGGTAGGTAAGCATCGCTTTGCAATCGGTTGGCTTTCATGTTGCCTCCTTCGCTAATTCCGGTTTGTTGTAGCACAGCCGGTTCAGCACCTCGATGATATCGATGCCCGCCGGACAGCAACTGATGCAGCGGCCACAGCCGACACAGCCGAACTCGCCAAACTGTTGTTGCCAGCTGGCAAACTTATGACTGAGCCATTGGCGATAACGTTGCTCGGTGGTGGCGCGCACTACCTGACCGGCGCAATAGCTGTGTTGGTCACTGAAGCAGGAATCCCATTGCCGACTGTGCTCGCTCTGGCTCAGTTCCAGATTGCTCTGATTCACCACCGTGTGGCAAAAGCAGGTTGGACAAGCTTGGGTGCAATTAGCGCAAGCTAGACAGCGCTCGGCAACGGCGGCCCATTCCGGATGCGTCGGCAGATTGAGCAGACTGAGGCATTCTGCTGGGCTGGGCAGCTTTGGTTGGCGGTGCTGCTGTTGACGATACGCCTCAGCCTGTTGCGCTTGGGCGAGTTTGCGTTGGCTACTGGACGCCGGTCGGGCGTTGAGTCGAGTGAGCACCGAACGGCCGGCCTTGGACCCGGATCGGACCAGATAACCCTTGTCCAATTCGGTGAGCGCCAGATCATAGCCGCGCTCGGCGTTTAGGCTGCCGCCCGTGCCAACGCAAAAACACAGATCGCCACTGTGCGTGCAGTTCAGCGCAATAATGAAGAGCTCGCTGCGACGCAATTGATAGCGGATATCGGCATAGGGACCGGCTAAAAAAACTCGATCCTGAATAGCGATGGCCCTTAGGTCACAGGGCCGAACACCGAACAGGGCAACCCGCTCCGGTTCCGGTAAGCTCTGACGAAAGACCAGCTGACCCGATGCATCGGGCCGGGCACACCAGAGCGGCTCGCTTGGTGCAAAGAGCAGCGCTTTGATGCTGGTGGCTGGCACCGACCAGTCAAACGCGCGCTGGCCGGGGTGCACCGGTTGTAGCGCAGCATTCAGTCCGGCGGGGGACGCCGGCGGTGCGCTCAACTTATAGCCGCCGGGCTGTTGCCGATCGCTAACCCCCCAAGGCAGCTGGTCAATAGAGGTCAGCGGGGCGTAGACAATGGCCCCGTCGCGTACTCGCGGCCCGATACACTGATAGCCATCCTCGATCAGGGTAGTGAGTAACTCCTTTAGGTGTTTCCGGGCTAGGTACTGTTCCTGTTTCATCATTGGATTCCTCGGCTGCAGAGTCGGATTTTCGTCCGCCCTGTTCATTCCCCAGGGTCCGTTCATGGGACCCATTAACAGATGCGCGGTAAGGGGTCGCCGTTTAACCAGTCCAGTAGGCGAATACCGCCCAAGGCGGTCTGTAATTCGACCATGGCCTGTGGGTCAGTTGTCACCACGCCAATTCGGCTTGCCCCCTGGCCCAAAGGGTGGGCACGCATCTGGGCGAGTAGACGATCGGCCTGCGCCGCCGGACAGATGGCGATCAACTTGCCCTCGTTGGCCAAATAGTAGGGATCCAGACCGAGCAATTCGCACGCCGACTGTACCGCCGGGGCAATGGCCACGGCCTGCTCGTCGATCAGCATACCGACCCCAGACTGTTGGCAAATTTCATTTAAGGCCGTTGCCAGACCGCCCCGCGTTGGGTCGCGCATGCAACGGATCGTCGGCACCTGACGCACCATTTGTTTGACCAGATCGTGCAGCGCCGCCGAATCTGACCGAATTGGGCTGGTAAAGCCGAGACTGTCGCGCGCCGAGAGGATTGCCACGCCGTGGTCGCCAATGGTGCCGCTGAGCAGGATCTGATCACCCGGTTGCGCCCGGTCGGCGGAGAGGTCGACGCCGTTGGGCACGCTGCCGATTGCGCTGGTGGTAATAAAGACGCCATCGGCCTTGCCGCGTTCAACCACCTTGGTATCGCCGGTCACGATTGGCACCCCAGCGGCTTCGCTAGCACGGGCCATGGATGCCACGATGCGCTGCAGGTCGCGCAGCAGTAAGCCCTCCTCGAGGATAAAACTGACCGCCAAATACAACGGCTCGGCGCCGGCCATGGCGATATCGTTGAGCGTACCGTGCACCGCCAGCGACCCGATATCACCGCCGGGGAAAAACAGGGGCGAGACCACATGCGCGTCGGTGGTCATCACCAGTCTGCGCGTCGGCACATCAAAACGGGCCTGATCGTTTTTCTGTTGCAGCATGGGGTTATCGAAGGCGCGGATAAACATTCGCTCGATCAACTGCGCCGAGGCACGACCGCCGCCGCCGTGCACCAGCTCGATGCGCTCCGGATGACCGGCAGCAACAGGTTGCGAGGTTTTCATAGCGCCTCCCGAAGCGGCTGGCGGCCATAGGCATAGACCGCCGCGCAGGCGCCTTCGGCGGAGACCATGCACGCGCCCAATGGATTGGCCGGCGTGCAGGCCACGGCGAAGAGCTGACAGGCGGCCGGGTCGAGTTGACCGCGCAATACTGCCGGGCAAGCGCAACCGGGATGCTCGCGGCTGGGCCGTTCGGCCAGCGGGAAGTGGCGTTCAGCATCGAAGCTCGCAAAGGCCGGTCGCAATGCCAAGGCACTGGCGGCAATGGTGCCCAAGCCGCGCCATGCAAAGGAAGCGCGTAAGCAAAAAACTTGCGCCATATAGTCTTGCGCCAGCCGGTTGCCGTTGGGCCGGACAACACGATGGTATTGGTTTTCAACCGCGCAGCGCTGGCTGTTCAATTGTCGCACTAGCATCAAAATCGCCTGCAGCAGGTCGAGCGGTTCAAAGCCGGCGATCACTATGGGTTTTCGATAACGCCGCGCCACCTGCTGATAGGCTGCGGTACCGATCACCGTGCTGACATGGGCTGGGCCGATAAAACCATCGATCCAGCTGCCCGGATTGGGTGAGTCGGCCAGCAAGGCATCGAGTGCCGCCGGGGTGAGCAGGTGGTTACAGAACACAAAGAAGTTGCTCAGGCCCAGTTTTTGGGCGCGCAGGATGGCCAGTGCGGTGGCTGGCGTGGTGGTTTCAAAGCCGATGGCAAAGAAGATAATCGCCCGCTGCGGAAGCTGCCTGGCTAGGGTAACGGCATCATCGATGCTGTATAGCATGCGCACGTCGGCTCCCTCGGCCTTAGCCTGTAATAGGGTGCGGCGGTCAGACCCGGGCACACGCAGCATATCGCCGTAGCTGCATAGGATGACGCCGGGCCGGCCGGCCAGCTCAATGGCCTGGTCGACCCGAGCAATGGGTAGCACGCAAACCGGGCAGCCTGGGCCGTGCAGCATTTTAATGGCCTTGGGCAGCAATCCGGGCAGACCATAACGGTAGATGGCATGGGTGTGGCCACCGCAAAATTCCATCAGGCGATAGGTGCGACCGGGCTCAACCGCCTGGCCGATGGCCTGGGCCAGGGTTCTGGCCAAGGCAGCGTCGCGGAACTCTTCAATGTATTTCATCCGTACGCTCCTGTCCGTTTGGGTCGTTTGCCGATTCGGCGCGGCGCGGCTGAAGGTCACTCGCTTCGTGCAGCAGCGCCAGGGTTTGCTCGGCGGCGAGCGGGTCGAGTCGCTCCAGCGCATAGCCGACATGGATAATGACAAATTCACCCAGGCGCACCTGCGGCACCAGGGCGATATTGACGGTTTTAAGAACGTCGCCAACGCGCACCCGAGCCCGGTCGTCGGCCAGCAGCTCGCAGACTTGGGCCGGAATGGCTAGGCACACGATGCTAACCCCTATCCTGCAGGCTGACGGCATAGTCGGCATAATGGGCGGCCAACAGGGCCTGACCCAAACTGATGCCGGCGTCGTTACTGGGGATCCGTTGGGCACAAAAAACCTCCAACCCGGCCTCGCTCAGTCGAGCGCGCACCTGCTCACGCAGAACGGCATTGAGCATACAACCGCCGGCCAGCACCGCGCGGGTGACCTGGAATATCTTGGCCTGAGCAATTAATTTACGGCTGATGCAATCGGCCATACCCTGATGAAATAGGCCGGCCGCCTGAATGGGTGAGGTCATCGGTAGCAGTTGGCCAATCAGCTCGACCAGGTCCCATTTCGGGTCGGCCCCGGCCCGTTCTGCTTGACGCTGATCTGACCCACTGAAAGCATAGGGGTTCAGCAGCGCCTCCAGTTCGAGCGGAAATTGGCCATCGTATTCGGCCCAGTTGCGCTGCAAAATAAGCGCCGCGGCGGCATCAAACCAGCGTCCGGCGGAGGCGGTCGGTGGCGCCTTGCGCAGCAGATGGGGTTGGCGCAAGTAGTGCCGAGCCAGAGGAATATCGGCAAACCGACGCAGCTGGTGGTCGCCGGCCTGAGCCAGTATCAGCGCCGCCAAGGCGGAGCGCCAAGGCTCCAGACTGGCACGCTCACCGCCCAATAGGGGCAGGCTGGTCAGCCGGTCGACATGGCTGAAGGCAAACTTATTGACATAAAAAAACTCCCCGCCCCAGGCTTCTCCGCGCAGGCCATAGCCGTAACCATCGACGGCCACGGCGACCAACGGTTGCTGCAATTGGTGCTCTGCCATCACGGCGGCAACATGGGCATGGTGATGTTGGATCGCAACCGCCGACCGGCCCAAAGGCGTTTGTTGGCTGGTGAAATAATCCGGGTGCAAATCGTGCGCAATCAGCGCATGACGAAGGTTAAAATAATCGTTAAGGCGCGCATTGACCGCCCGGTAGCGCTGCCGGCGCGCACGGGAATCCAAGTCGCCGAGATGTTCGCTGGTATAGAAGGCATTGCCCACGGCCAGAGTAATGCTGCACTTTTGCTGCGCACCCAGTGCCAAGATGGTGGGCAGTTTGGTCTGGTGCCAGGGGGTCTTGATTAACGCCGTGCCCCGGCCATTGCGCACGGCATAGCAGCCAACTCTAGACTGACGCCGGATGCCATCATCGACCGGGGCAACGATGTGCCGATTGTGCCCCACCACTAGATCGACCGCGCCAGCCAACTGCGCCTCGGCCTCGATTCGGGTCGCGGCTATGGGGTAACCGGGCGCATTGCCACTGGTGACTACCAAGGCGATTGGACTGGCCGCCTGTAGCCAGGCCGTGCCGGTGGGTCGGCCCGCCAGGCCATAAAATAATAGATAGTGCAGGGCGCTGTTTGGCACCATTACCCCTAGGCTGGTCAAATGAGGGGCCAGCTCCGCTTGCGCATTGCGCGCTGGGGCGATCAGTATAGGGCGTTCTGGGGACTGTAAATCGGCCCTGCCGGCATCGCTCAAGTGCACCCACTGCTGCGCCGACCGGCTGTTCAAGGTCATAATTGCCAGAGGCTTGATTTGGCGCTGCTTAAATTGGCGCAAGCGCGCAATGGCGGCGGGCCGATGGGCATCACAGATCAGTTGGTAGCCGCCAATGGCCTGAATCGCGACCAGACCGCCCGCCTCGATGCTGGCGACAACCTCGCTCAGCGGCCGGTCATAGCGCGGCCCGCAGGTCGGGCAGGAGATGGTTTGGGCGTGAAAGCGGCGGTCTTCGGCAGCGCGATACTGTGCCGTGCAGACCGGACACAGGGCAAAGGCCGCCATGCTGGTATTCGCTCGGTCGAACGGATAGGTGCGGGTAATGCTATAGCGCGGGCCGCAGTGCGCGCAGCTGATAAAGGGGTACGAAAAGTAACGGCTCGTGGGATTGAACAGTTCTGCTAGACACCGATCACAGGGTGGCAGATCGGGCAGCGGATCTAGGGGCGACCGGCTAGCGTTGCTCTGGGCAATAGTAAAGTGGCGTTCGCCGACTCGAACGGCCAGTTCGGAGCGTTGACAGTCTTCGATACGCGCCGGTGGCGGCAATTGCGCCCAAAATTGCTGACAAAAGTGATCGAGCTGTGGGCCCTGAACTTCCACGATCACGCCGTCGCTGTTGTTACGGATAAAACCGCTCACGCCCAAACGCTGGGCCAGACGATAAACATAGGGCCGCATCCCGACACCCTGCACCTGGCCGCGCAGCAGCAGTTGCACCCGGCGCATCGGCGTCGCGCTGAGGGTTGGCAACGGCTTAAGCCGGGTGGTCATTGGGACTGTGCTCGCGAATAAATGCCTGCTGCTGAGTCGTGAGCCACGACAGCCAGGCCGAGAGGTTGCTCTTACGGCCACAGGCGCTGGTTAACACCTCTAGGTTGGGGTTTATTTTTTGGATGTTGGCGCGCGCATGGGCCAAATTAAAATCGACATAGGGCAGCAGATCGCACTTGGTAATTAACACCAAGTCGGCGCTGGCAAAGATATCGGGATATTTGAGCGCCTTGTCATCGCCCTCGGTCACAGACAGCAGCACCACGCGCAACGCCTCACCGAGATCGAAATGGGCTGGGCAAATCAGGTTGCCGACATTTTCGATAAAGACCAGCGACCCTGTCTCGGGCCGCAGCTGCTCAAGCGCCTCACTGACCCGTTGCGCATCCAAGTGGCAAGCCTGGCCGGTATTGATCTGCAACGCAGGAGTGCCCGTGGCCCGAATGCGCAGGGCATCGAGTTCAGTCTGTTGGTCACCCTCAATTACACAAGCCTTGGTGCGCGCTGCGAGTCGGCGCAGGGTGGCCAACAATAGGGTGGTTTTACCCGCCCCCGGGCTGGACACGAGATTGAACAGCAGGATTCGTTCGGCCATCAGGCGGTGGCGCAAATCCATGGCTAGCTGGCGGTTATGGGCATAGAGGCTGGTTTGAAATTGGACGCTGTCGTGCTCTGGGGTTTGGGGTGGCTGCCAGCCGGCTGACGCAACTTTTAACCCAGGGGAACCTAACCCAGGGGAACCTAACGCAGGGGAACCTAACGCAGGGGAACCCGCCGGTGGATCGATCAGCCGGGTTGGGGTATCTAATGGAGTACAGCCACACGTTCCGCACATAAACAACCTCCAGTTAACGGAGTGTTATATTGGACCAGTAGAGGTAACGACCGGACCGCGCAGCTCGGTTTTGTATCTGGATTCTGAATAGTAAAACGCTGTTACCGTTTTAGCCTGATGTGGGTCAATTATTTAGATTAAAAAACACCTTTACCAACGCTCAATCGATTGAACGAAAAAGCCTATGCGTTCGCGTTCTAAAACGCTCTATTGTATAGAATTAATGTCGCAGCCTGAGTCGATAAATTGCAGGTCGCTGAGGTAGATATCATCGCCTCCGGGTTCCAGCACCAACGGCCAATGGCCGCAGCGAACGCAGCCGGCGGATGCATAGACAATGGCGCCGCGCCGACCGCAATTATCGCACACAGCCATGGCCGCAACCGACACCAATTCAAGCTGGCAAGCCGGATGCAAGGCCTGATCGCGTATGGCGCCAAAGGCAAAAGCAAAGGCATCGGCATCGACGCCGGCGAGCGAGCCGATGGCGACGGTAATGCGACGCAATTGGGTTATTGGCCGCGGGCCAACGCGCTCGCGCACCAAAGTGACTAAGGCCTGACACAGCGACAGTTCGTGCATTGATCTTACCTCCTGTCGGCGGCAACGCTGCGCACTAGCTCAATCGCTATCCACGTCCCACATCTGCGCAGTGAGCGCCTGCGAGACCTAAACGTTATAGATATTAGCCATACCGCGAGCTATCGCGGCGACCCCGGTGCGGTGCAATGCGTGGTATTTCTAATGGTTCAGCTGTCTAGGCCGCCCATGCACAGGTATTTAATTTCCAGGTATTCGTCGATACCGTGTTTGGAGCCTTCACGACCCAGGCCGGATGACTTCATGCCGCCGAAGGG
>NZ_CEYAVF010000012.1:60581-64130 GCF_982785585.1 Reinekea sp.
GAGCCGCCCAATGCATGCGGCGCGCCACCGGTAACTACCTGGGCGCCCAGGGCGACCGAGGCCTGAACCTTACGGTCGATCTCGGCCATCGCCTGGGGGTGGATTAGTGGGCCAATAATCGTGCCCTCGGCCATTCCGTTGCCGACCGTAAGTTGCTGCACCGCTGCGGTCAGTTTCTCGACGAAGACATCGTAAACACTGTCCTGCACCAGGAATCTATTGGTGCACACGCAGGTTTGCCCGGCGTTGCGATATTTCGACATCATTGCGCCCTTCACGGCGGCATCGATATCGGCATCGTCGAAGACGATAAAGGGCGCGTTACCGCCCAACTCCATGGAGACTTTCTTCACAGTGCTGGCCGCCTGAGCGATCAGCAACTTGCCGACCGGGGTGGAACCGGTAAAGGAAAACTTAGCGACATCCGGGCTTTCGGTTAATACCTTGCCAATGCCGCGCGCGTCGCTGCCGACTACGATATTGAACACCCCTGCTGGGATGCCAGCCATTTCGGCCAGCTTGGCCAGCGCTAGAGCGGATAGGGGCGTCTCGGATGCGGGTCGAATCACAAAGGTGCAGCCGGCGGCGAGGGCGGGTGCTGCCTTACGGGTGATCATCGAGTTGGGGAAGTTCCACGGCGTTATGGCCGCGACCACGCCAACCGGCTGCTTAATCACCACATAGCGTCGGTCGGCAGACGGGCTGGGGATGGTCTCGCCGTAGACGCGCTTGGCTTCTTCGGCAAACCATTCAACAAAGGAGGCACCGTAGCCGACTTCAGCAGTGGCCTCGGCCAGCGGTTTACCCTGTTCTAAGGTCATGATCAGTGCCAGATCGGCCTTGTATTGGATCATTAGGTCGTGCCAGCGACGCAGCAGGATGGCACGCTCATTGGCGGATTTTGCGCGCCAGGCGGGCAAGGCGCGTTTGGCCGCGGCCACGGCCTGTTCGGCCGTCGCGACGGACCCGTCGGCGATCTGGGCCAGTAACTCGCCGGTGGCCGGATTGGTGACATCAAAACGCGTGCTGCTGGCCAGCCATTGGCCATCGACATAGGATTCGGTGGCAAACAGTTCAGGATTTATGGTCATAGTCTGGGTCTCTTTGAATCAGAGTAAGGAGCATTCCAAGGTTGTTCATTGGTTTTGAAAAACCGTTAAATATAAAACATTCAAACAATTGTTTGGTGTAGTGCAAATCTAGTGAGCATCATCCTCCAATGTAGCGAAATTCTCCATAGTTCATTAGTCCGCAGCCACTAGCGGAGTGCGTTGCACGCCGACCGCGCGGCCGCCTGGCCTTGGCCTTAGCCCTGCTGCTTGAGCAGTTGTTCGGCCTGGTGTCGATGTCTGCGTTGGATGGTGTCCAAGTCTTGATCGACAAGGCGGTGATCGGTCACCCGCCAGCGGCCGGCCACCATCACATGTTCGGCGCGATGAGCCCCGCACAGCACCAAGGCCGCGAGGGCATCGTGGGCGCCGGAGAAACGTGCCTCCGCGAGCGAAAAGAGCGCCAGATCGGCCTGTTTACCCACCGCCAGCTCGCCTATATCGTCGCGATTCAAGACTTGTGCCGAGCCCTTGGTGGCCCAACGCAGAGCATCCAGATGGCTGACCTCATCGGCCTGATAACGCAATCGGCCAATCAATAACGCCTGACGCACTTCTTGTATCAGGTTGGAGCCGTCATTGGACGCCGAGCCATCGACGCCCAGACCTACCTTAACCCCAGCCGCCTCCATCTCTTTCGTACGGGCTATGCCCGAGGCGAGCACCATATTGGAACTGGGACAATGGCTCACCCCGATGCGCGCCGCGCCCATGCGCTGAATCTCCGCATCGTTAAAGTGGATGCCGTGCGCTAACCAGGTGCGCTCGTGTAGCCAGTCGACCGACTCCAGATAATCGAGCGGCCGCAAACCAAACATCTGCAGGCAAAACGCATTCTCATCGAAGGTCTCGGCCAGGTGGGTATGCAACATCACGCCGCGTTGTTTGGCCAACGCGGCGGTTTGCCGCATCAGTTCGGAGGTAACCGAAAAGGGTGAGCAGGGCGCCAGCGCTATCTGCACCATGGCGCCGGCACCCCTTTGGTGAAAGCGCATGATGACCCGCTCGCAGTCGCGCAGAATCTGCTCATCGGTTTGCACCGTCGACTGCGGCGGCAGACCGCCATCCCGTTCACCCAAACTCATCGAACCGCGCGTGAGCACGACCCGCGAGCCCATCTGTGCGGCCGCCTCAACCTGGATATCGATGGCCTCGGTCAACGCCAGCGGGAACAGATAATGATGATCGGCCACGGTCGTGCAGCCGGACAGAAGCAGTTCGGCCAGGCCCAACTGGGTCGCGCTGTGCAACATCTCCGGCTGCAAGCCGGCCCAAATCGGGTAGAGGGTTTTTAGCCAGGGAAATAACCGCTTGTTAAGCGCCGCCGGCACCGCCCGGGTTAGGGTTTGGTACAGATGATGGTGGGTATTGACCAGGCCGGGCAGCAACACCAGATCCGTGGCATCGAATTCTTGATCGACGGCCGCAACCGGCTGCGCGCCGAGCGCGACCAATTCGACAATGGTCGTGCCGCGAATCAGGATACCGCCGCGGGCATCTTGGGCGTTGGCGGTAAAGACCGCGCGTGGATTTTTAATCCAGATGGTTTGCGTCATCGTAGAGTTCCGTTGGTTTGGCGCGATCAAAACACAGAATGCAGGGTCTGGAAAGCCCGATCGACTCGCGCGGCCAATAGGCTAGACATGCAGTTACGTTACCCGGCGTCGATGCAGTGGCGCGCGATGGTTGATTAGCCCTCAGCCTGTGCTTATATTAGGTCATCGCATCATCAGGGCTGCCGCTCTGGTGTAGTCCATTTGCCGGCAATAGATCGTAAGGAGATATCCGATGACAGCACGGCGCGTCGCTGACGCAAGCGGCCCATGGCTCTCAGCTTATCAGAAGACGCGCGAGCGGACCGAGACCCTGGTTAAACCCCTGAGTGAAGCCGATCAAACGGCGCAGTCGATGCCCGATGCCAGCCCGGTGAAGTGGCATCTGGCGCACACCAGCTGGTTCTTTGAAACCTTTGTACTGAAACCCAATTTACCCGGCTATTCGGCGTTCGATCCCGCTTTTGAATATCTGTTTAACTCCTATTACAACAGCATCGGCGAGCAGTTTCCGCGCGCCCAACGGGGCGCGATTACCCGCCCTGGCGCGCCTGAGGTGCTGGCCTATCGGCACCATGTCGACAAGCATATGACCCAGCTGCTGAGCCAATCGAGCCCTGAGCTGCTCAATAGACTGGACTCTTTATTGCCGCTCGGCTTAGCGCACGAAGAACAGCACCAAGAGCTGTTGATCACCGACCTCCAACATCTGTTTTCAATCAATCCGCTCTATCCGGCGGTGACCGTGCCGGTACAGGCCTTTGCTCCGGTCGTCGCGCTCGGCTGGTGGCATCACCCGGGCGGTTTGGTCGAGATTGGTGCGCCCGCACCAGGCGATGCATCGGACGTCCAGGTCGACGATTCACCAAGCTTTCGCTTCGACGATT
>NZ_CEYAVF010000012.1:64230-68958 GCF_982785585.1 Reinekea sp.
GGTGGCTACAACGATCCACTGCATTGGCTGTCAGAGGGTTGGGCGTGGCGGTGTCGAGAACAGATCAGCCAACCGCTCTATTGGTTACGCCGCGCCGAGCAATGGTGGCAATACAGTTTGGCCGGGCTGCACGCGCTCGATCCGCATGCGCCGGTGCGCCATATTAGTCTGTTTGAAGCCATGGCCTACGCACAGTGGTGTGGCTGCCGCTTGGCCACGGAATTCGAATGGGAGCATGCGGCGGCCCGGGTCGAGCCGTCAGACTCTGTTTATGACCCGACCATCCTGGCCCCCCAGTCGCAGTCCCAGTCAGCGGATCAGCTCTATAATTGCCTCTGGCAATGGACCCAATCGCAGTACCAGCCCTATCCCGGTTACCGGCCGGAAGCCGGCGCGGTGGGTGAGTACAATGGCAAGTTTATGAGCAATCAGTTTGTCCTGCGTGGCGGTTCCTGCATTACGCCACCGAACCATATTCGCGCGAGCTATCGGAATTTTTTCCCGGCCGCGACCCGTTGGCAATTTAGTGGCATAAGGATGGCAAAGGATGACTGACCTCAATATTCACCGTCAAACGCAGGTCAACCAGGACGATCTGTTTCTGCAAGATATCTTTGCCGGTTGGTCGGCCGTTGGCCAAAAAACTCTGCCGTGCAAATATTTTTACGATGAGAAGGGCTCGCAACTGTTCGACCAAATTTGTCAGACGCCGGAGTATTACCACACCCGAACGGAACTGGCGATTTTGGCGCGCGCCTTGCCGGAGGTCGCGCAATATATTGGGCCCCATGCCGATATTTTGGAATTCGGCTCCGGTGCCGGGATCAAAATCCGCAAGTTGATCGACGCCCTCAGCTCGCCGCGCACCTACATTCCAATCGACATCAGCGAAGAAATTTTGCTCGCCAGCTCAGCGCAGTTAGCGCAACAGTATCCTGAGCTGGCGGTGTTTCCCGTGGTGGCCGATTACCTGTCACCGATCCAATTGCCCGAGCAATTTAGCCACCAATCCGAGCATAAGAAGCTGGTGTTTTTTCCCGGCTCGACGATCAGTAATTTTGAGCCCCAGGCGGCGATCCACTTTATCAAACACATTCGCGCCTTGTTGGGCGAGGGCGATGCCCTCTTGATCGGGGTCGACCTGGTGAAACCGGCTGAACGCATATTGGCCGCCTATAACGATGCTCAAGGGGTAACGGCCGCCTTCAATATGAATTTATTACAGCGTATCCAAAATACTTATCAGACCGATCTGGATCTGGACACCTTCTGTCATCGGGCGATCTATAACGTTGAACGGTCGCGCATCGAGATGCATCTGATCTCCACGGTGCAGCAGGACATTCAGATCGAGGGTCGGCGTTTTGCCTTTGCCGAACAGGAGAGCATTCACACCGAAAACTCCTACAAGTATTCGCTCGAATCGTTTCAGTTGCTGGCGCGCAATGGCGGCTTCGACTGCACGCACTGCTATACCGACGCGCAGCAGCTGTTTTCGGTGCACTACTTGACGGCGAACTAAATGCCGCTCAATCTCAACCAGATCAGCGCCGCGGCAGTGGCCACAAAGAGGCTCAGCAGGGTGGCGGCGAGGATCTTGTTGGTGAGTTTCATCCGGCGTATGGCAAGGCTTACAGAAGTCATGCTTGGCTCCCTAAAAACTGGTTATACAGTTCACGTAATTCATTTGGGGTGACCGCCAATAGGGCGGCCTCATGGAAGATACGCGGCAGTTTGGCATCAATAAAAGCCACTTTTTTTAACGCCTGAACGGTCTGCTTGCCGTGCTCATTGACGAAATAGCCGACCCCCCGCCTGTTGGAAATAATGTCGTTGTCCTGCAAGTAGGCGAACGAGCGCATCACCGTATTGGGATTGACCTGGACCAGCGCGGCAAGCTCCCGGATCGACGGGATGCGTTCCTGTTCGGGCCATGCTTCGGTGAGAATCTGCTCGGTCATAAAGTCGGCCACCTGTAAGTAGATGGTACTGGCGGAGTCAAATTGAATCATAGCTCCAACTCCTTAAAGCGTAGGTAAGACAGGCCCCAGAAAAAGCCAAAATAGAGAACGCTTAGCAGACTGCTGCCGACCTGGGTAAAGAGGTTCGAGGTGAACTCTAACCCGGTACTGCGCAGCACCAGGAATTTGCCGATATGGATGGCATCGCCCTTAAGTACCTGGGTTTCAAAGTTGGCAATGGTGGCGTTGATGAGATCGCCGAGCAGCCAGTTCACCAAAGCAGCGGTGTAGAACAGCCAGACAATCAACAGCAATGACAGGGCGCCAAAGATTTTTATCATCGGCCGTTTTTTAAAATAAATAGCACTGAAAAATAACAATGGATGGAGCCAGACGTAGAGCTTAAATAACTGCAGCGCCGCCAACCCGACGGGATTAAAGATCGGCACCAAGTTGCCCCAGCCAAACAGGCCCACCAACAGATTGGCCGTTAGCGTTGAGACCGACAGCACCAGCAAAAAAATCAGCACCACTAGAAAGCTGGTCAGGAAGCTACTCAACCACTTCTCGAACGGGTCGGCGGGCAGCATTAACCATTGGGCGGCAGAGCCTGCCTGCTTGTATTCATCGAAGGTATGGTTGCCCAACTCCAATTGGGCCATAAAGAGCAGCGCGAAGGCGAAGATGCCCGAGTAATCGGTAAAGGTACCGACCGAACTGATGTGGAGCATTAGCACCACGGCCGTCGCGATCAGCCAGGTCAGGCCGATATCGCGGATCACCCGCTGGGGTTTGGAGCCCTGCTTGGCGAGGATCAGTTGGTATACACGAGTGGGGTTCATAGCCGTGGCTCCTGCGCTACGGCTGCCATCAGGCCGGGATAATTTTGATCAAAAGCATTGAAGAGCAGTTCTAAATCGATCTCGGTCGGCTGCTCGTGGCCTCCGGCCACCAGTGAGACCGGACTGCCCAGCCGCAACTCCGAGTGCAACACCGTGCCAGAGGTAACCGGGCCCTGTACCTGGCTAATGTAATTGGGCAGTTCGGCCAGATCAAACCAATGCGCCGACCCTTCATTCATCATCACCACCGAGTCGATAATCGATTCCAGGTCGCGCACCTGGTGGGTGCAAATCAGCACGGTCTGTTCGGCCGTTTGGTGGGCAATAACGGACTCGCGAAACAACGCCTTGGACGGTATATCGAGGCCATTGGTCGGTTCATCCATCAACAGCACCTGAGCACCGGTGGATAGCGCAAAGGCGATGATGAATTTCTTGCGCTGCCCGAGCGACAGCGCGGTGAGCTTTTTGCCGTCGTCGACACTGAGCCGGGCCAATAGCTCGGTGCATTGGCGGTGATCGAATTTGGGGTAAAAAACACTGAAACGTTTGATATAGGCAACTGCGCTGATCGCCGGTAAGGCATTTTCTTCCGGCACCAGATAGAGGTTTTGATAGAGTGCGGTCTCGCGCCGCCGCGGCGTGCGCTCGAGCACCGCCACCGCACCCTCGGTTGGGCTGAGCAGACCAGCGAGTAACTTAATCAGGGTGGTCTTACCGACCCCATTGGCGCCGAGTATGCCGACGCTGCGGCCGGCCGGAATGGTCAGGTTTAGACCCCTAAAAACGGCCGCCTTGGCACCGTATTCGAATCCGAGATTGGAGAGTTGTATCATCTGTCTGCCATTATGTGTATTAGATATCTAGTACGCTAGCCAAGGGCGGAACTCAATGCAATGCCTATTTGTTGATGGGGTTGATTTTGCCTGCGCGGTGATGTCCAGCGCATTACCGAGGTGATTCCGGTCAGCATCGTGGCGCATGCGATTAACACTGTTCGCCAACGTTCCCATGCCACTGTTGTGCTGAACCCGCTAAGAGGCCGAGTGGTGGCGATGGAATTGATTGACACGCTGGCCCCAGTTTTTGCTCAGCGAATGTTCTCTTAGTTGGCTTGTACTTAGCAATGCGGCGCGCCAGGATGATTGGGGGCAACGGCGGACCAGGCCCATAAGCGTTAGGAATGCTCGGCCAGACGCTGGTTGATCAGCTGTTCCAGTTCGCTGAGTTGCTCATCGGGTACGCCGGCTTGTTGCAGGGCGTACTGGGTTTGTTGGAAATAGGCCAAGCTGCTGCCGCGGGCGCCTTCGGCACTGAGGATTAGGTCCGCCTGTTGCGCCAAGGATAAACGCACGCAATGGTCGCTGCAACCTCGGGCGATAAAGGTCAGGGCCCGCTCGGGCGGCTGTTTGGTGGGCGCGGCAGCAGAGTCGGGTGTCGGTTCTGACTGACTGCGGGTGACAACCCAGGCCGGGTAGTAGACATTGGTGAGCATTTCTTGCTTAAAGATGGGCGCTAAATCTTGCACGCTGATCTCAAATACCATGCCCTGCACCTGAGCGCCGGGCTGACCCTGCAGGCCTAAGACCAAGCCAGGATGGCGGTCGGTGCCCCGATAGAGGTAAGACAGTACGCAATATTCCCGCCTGAAGTCATCAACGGTGGCAACAGCCTGATGGCTGTGTTCAAAGCAGGGGGCCCAAATCTGTGAGCCATACGCAAAGTAGCGTACCCGGTCCTCGGGTTTGAGACCCATGGTCCGCAGCACATCGGTCAATAGGCTGGAGTGATCGATGTCGATATCGGAGTCGACTAGCTGTTTGATGCGGTTGTTGGCTTGATGCCATGGCATAGCTACGAGTCCTCAAATTGACAGTCTTATTTTTCCATCATACGGTCAATCGTCAGGCCCGGCAACCGCTGCT
>NZ_CEYAVF010000012.1:69058-79642 GCF_982785585.1 Reinekea sp.
TTTTAGCGCCGTTTTAGCGCCGTTTTAGCGCCGTCGGCCCCTGCCGGTGCTCTTGCTTTTGCTGTTCGGGGTCGGTCTGGGTTTTTTACTCCCGGCCGAAAAATCTTGTGATAAATCGGGTTCGTACCCGGGCAACCACTGTTGCAGCAGTCGCGTCGGCAGCAACTTATGGATGTCCTCTAGCAGCCAGCGCTCATCGGCGCTCAACAAGGTAATAGCTACGCCGCTTTCACCGGCCCGACCGGTGCGGCCGATGCGATGAATATAGTCTTCGGCATTGTGCGGCAGCTCGTAGTTGATGACATATTTGAGTTGCTCAATATCCAATCCGCGCGAGGCCACATCGGTGGCCACCAGCGCGCGAACCTGGCCCTGCTTAAAATCTTCCAGTGCTTTCTCACGCGCACCCTGGGATTTATCGCCGTGGATAGACTGGGTCTTGATGCCGTCCTTGGTCATCTCCTTGGCTAGGGCATCGGCGCCGGCCTTGGTGCGGGTAAAGATTAACACCTGGTGCCAGTTGCGCGAGCCAATGAGGAAGGAGGTAATTTCGCGTTTGCGCGCCTTATCGACTTCGTAGGCAATCTGTTCAACTTGCTGCGCGGCGGCGTTGCGGGTATCCACCTCAATCAGCTGGGGATCGTTTAACAGATTTTTGCTCAGCTTGAAGATGGCCTCATCGAAGGTGGCCGAGAACAATAGGGTTTGGCGCGTTTTCGGCGCGGTGACCACGATGCGCTTGATATCATCGATAAAGCCCATGTCGAGCATCCGATCGGATTCATCGAGTACCAGGAATTCTAATTGGCTCAGGGTCACGGTGCCGCGCTTGAGGTGATCGAGCAGCCGACCGGGCGTGGCGACCACTATATCGGCGCCGGCCTGCAACTCGGCCATTTGGGTATTCACGCTGACCCCGCCATAGGTGATGACGGTGCGCAAACCGGTATGGCGACCATAGGCGACAAAGCTCGCACCGACTTGCTGCGCCAGTTCACGGGTCGGTACCAGTATCAAGGCGCGCACGCCTTGGTCCATCGGTTCGGCTAGCTTTTGCAATATCGGCAAGGCGAAGGCCGCGGTCTTACCGGTGCCGGTTTGCGCGCCGGCCATTAAATCCTGGCCGGCCAATATGGCGGGAATTGCCGCCAATTGGATTGGGGTGGGGGCGCGGTAACCTTGATCGGTTACCGCGCTGAGCAGTGCGTTGGTCAGGCCTAAGGCGGAAAATCCCATAAGGTTTGTCTGTGTGAAATAATTGGCCGGATTGTAGCAGATATTAGCCGCCGAACTCGACGGTCTTTTGGCTTAGCCGCTAGAGCGTCAACAGGCCGGTGAGCATCAGAAAGGGGATCAGACTGCTCGCCAGGGCAACGGTCAGGGCAAAGCGGTGCACCTGCATGGTCGACAACGCGCCGGCACTCAAGGCAATCCCGCCACCACCACCGATCAGGATATTGCCGGGAATATTAAATAACAGCGCAACACTCAGATAGGGGTGATTGGCCATGCGCGATAAGCCAAAGGCAACTAGGTGCTGGCGCCATGTGGGCGGACCCTCGGGCGCCGATATCCGAGCGAGTTTGCCGAGCAATCGTTGGATGGGCGCGCTGCGCTTAAAATAGGCACCGAGCAGAAACGCCAGCGACAGGCCGACTACCGTGGCCAACCAAGCGCCGATAATGCCGGGCGCACCAAAGAGCAGCATAATCATCACGCCAATTTCCATACCCGGCATAAAGGGTAGCATCAGGATCAGGCTATAGAGTAAGCAAACAATGATCAGCGCCAATAGGGGTGATATGCCAAGGGATTGAGTGACCAGATGGACCCAATTTGGATTCAGCCAAAGCAACACAATACCGACGGACAGGGTGATTAGGCTGAGAACAGATTTGACCACAGATAACCGACTCAAGATGAGGGGCCGACAGTCTAGCCTAAGTGCTGTGAATCCACAGCACTTAGGTGCAGAGTTTTATTTTACCTGGGCAATCATAAAGCCCTTGGCGATATGGTTGCGCACAAAGTAGATCAACAGCGCGCCGGGCACGATCGAAAACACCGTCATCGCCATGACCAGGCCAACATCGGTTTTAAAACTGAACAGCGCTGAGATCGCCATGCTGATCGGCTTGCCACTGGTCACCGTCAAGATCCGCGCGAATACCACCTCAACCCAGGAAAACAAAAAGCAGAAGAACGCCGCAACCGCGATACCCGGTGCCATCAGCGGGATCAGCTTGCGCATAAAAAATCTCGGAAAAGAATAGCCATCGATAAAGGCGGTCTCATCGATCTCCCGGGGTATGGATGAAATAAAGCCTTCCAACACCCAGATCGCGATGGGGATATTAAACAGGCAGTGTGCCAAGGCAATGGCCAGGGGGGTATTGATCAGACCGACGGCTGAGAAGACTTGAAACACGGGAAAGATCATCACCACCGGTGGCGTCATGCGCAGGGCCAAAAACCCTAGAAACAAATGTTTATCGCCGACAAAGGAATAGCGTGAAAAAGCATAGGCCGCCGGTAAGGCAACCGGGATGGTAATCAAGATGTTAAAAAGCACATAGCTGACCGAACTGAAAATCGCCGCGACCAAATCCTCGTTTTGGGCGATATGCAGGTAGTTGCTCAGGGTGAAGGTGCCCACCGGTAGGTCCGAGCCGCGCAGAGTCGAGTGAAAGCTGATATAGATAACCGGCAACAGGGGC
Source organism: Reinekea sp. (assembly GCF_982785585.1). Taxonomy (NCBI): domain Bacteria; kingdom Pseudomonadati; phylum Pseudomonadota; class Gammaproteobacteria; order Oceanospirillales; family Saccharospirillaceae; genus Reinekea; species Reinekea sp. The sequence goes on from NZ_CEYAVF010000012.1 coordinate 71,776, forward strand.
AGCAACATAAAGGCGATATAGAGGCTGGGCGCCAACCAGCGAAAATGTATCGGGTTGTGGCGGCCTAAGGGGGCGATCATGGGCGAGCCTCTGCGGTGGATGACAACGTTGAACTGACCGAGTCAGCTTGTTGAATAGCCAAGGCCGTCTTAAAGAGCCAGGAAACGGTCAGGATAATAATAAAACAGATCACCGAACGCGCCGCGGCGGGGCCATAGTTAAAGGCAAAAATATCTTCGCCTAATTCCATGGCCATAAAGGTGGTGCTGTAACCGGGCCCGCCGGCATTGAGCCGGAAGGCTTCGGTATAGATCATAAAGCTGTCCATAAAGCGCAGTAGAATGGCCATCATTAACACGCTGCTGAGCTTGGGCAATTCGATATAGCGCAGCACCGCCCAGCGCGAGGCGCGGTCGATCGCCGCGGCGTTGTAATAGGCGGCAGGAATGGTAGTCAGACCGGAATAACACAGCAGCACGACCAGGCTGGTCCAATGCCAGACATCCATCAGCACAATGGCGAACCAGGTGTCGATCACCTCAGCCTTCCAGTTGAAATCGATGCCGATGGCCGAGAACGCGCCACCCAGATAGGCCGGGGAAATAAAGGTCTTCCAGATCATCGGGATGATATTCCACGGCACCAGCAAGGGCAATGACATCAGTACCAGGCAAACCGCAACCCAGAGGCTGCGCTTAGGCATTTGAATGGCGATATAGATACCCAGGGGTATCTCAATCAAGAGAATAATGGTCGAAAATAATAGACTGCGGCCAAAGCTGCCCCAGAATCGAGCCGAACCGAGTATTTCTCGATACCACTCGGCTCCAACCCAGAATTTGTAATCCTGGCTGAAGATATCGTGAAACGAATAGTTGACCGTTGTTAGCAAGGGAATAATCGCGACGAAGGCCAATATAACCAATGCTGGTAACACCAGCAGCCAAGCTCGGTTGTCTAATGCTTTAGCCATCTGTGGCGTTACCCTTATAAGTCATCAGCCTGCGCTGATGCGCAGGTTTGGATAGTAGCTATTTACTCTCGAGCTGGACCCGATTGACCGAGGTTTTCCAGCCACTGTAATAGTCATCCCGTTGTGCCTTGCTGATTTGCGGGCTAAAGGTTCGCTCGCACTGCCAAAGCTTCTCCAAGGTTTCTAAGGATTCGAAATAGCCTGCCTGCAAGCCGGCCAGGTAGGCCGCACCGAGCGCGGTGGTCTCGATAATGGTGGGCCGGTCTACGGTGGCACCGAGCATGTCGGCCAAAAACTGCAGAACCCAGTTGTTGACGACCATGCCGCCATCGACGCGCAAGGCGGTAGCGCGTACGCCATCGGATTCCATCGCCTTCTGTAAATCCTTGGTTTGGTAACAGACCGACTGCAGGCCGGCGGTAACAATTTCCTTGATGCCGGTATCGCGCGTCAGACCGAAGATGGCACCGCGCGCCGTGGGATCCCAATAGGGCGCGCCCAGACCGGTAAAGGCCGGTACCAGATAGACACCATGGTTGGCGGCCGTCTGTTCAGCCAAACTTTCGGTTTCGCCGGCATTGCCGATCAGCTTTAAGCCATCGCGCAACCATTGAATGGTGGTGCCGGCGGCAAAGATGCTGCCTTCTAGGGCATAGCAGGTCTCACCCTTGAGTCGATAGGCGACCGTAGTCAACAGGCGACTCTCGGACGTCAACGCCTTGGTGCCGGTGTTGAGCATCAGAAAACAGCCCGTGCCATAGGTGCTCTTGGCCATTCCAGGGCGGAAACAGGTTTGCCCGAATAACGCGGCCTGTTGATCGCCGGCCACGCCATTGATCGGGATGCCGGCGCCAAAAATACTCGGATCGGTGATGCCGAAGTCGGCCGATGAGTCCATTACTTCGGGCAGTAGGCTTGCGGGTATATTAAACAGCTCGAGCAATTCGCTGTCCCATTCTTGCTTGTGGATATTGAATATCAGGGTTCGGGAGGCATTGGTGGCATCGGTACGATGGACGGCGCCACAGGTTAAATGCCAGATTAGATAGCTGTCGACCGTGCCGAAGGCGAGCTCGCCGCGTTCGGCCCGTTCTTGAGCGCCCGGCACCTGATCGAGTATCCAACGAATTTTGGTCGCCGAAAAATAGGGGTCGATCAACAGACCGGTTTTAGCATTAATTAGGCCTTCATGCCCGGCCGCCTTGAGAGTTTCGCAATAGGCGCTGGTACGGCGATCTTGCCAAACAATGGCGCGATAGATCGGTACGCCGGTGGCACGATCCCAAATAAGCGTGGTTTCACGCTGGTTGGTGATGCCGATGGTTCCGATCTGCTCGGGTTGAATAGCGGCCTCAGCGAAAACCTTGGCACAGGTGCTCAACACCGACTGCCAGAGATCCTCCGGCTCGTGTTCAACCCAGCCGTCTTGCGGAAAATGCTGCGGGAACTCTTCTTGCGCTGAGTGGCAGATTGTCCCCTCGGTGCTGAATAAGATCGAGCGGGTGCTGGTGGTGCCTTGATCGATGGATAAAATATATTTTTTCATTGCCGATCCTGAATTAATTCAAAGTTGTTATTTTTATTGAAATTAGGTGCAGTGGCCATCTTAGGTCTTAACCTAAGCGTGGAGCAATTTAATTAGGCCGATCTGTCATCTTATCCCAACCGAGTAAAGCAGCGCAACGAACAGTCCGAGTTGGCTATCGTCCGATGACGCCCGGTATAGAGTAGGGCGGCGGCTGATGTTCCGGGCCAACATGGGTGTTGGCTAAGGTCGTGCAAACTGGCGTCAATCGGATTTGCCAGGGTTATATCGTGAGCCTGCGACAGCAAAGCGTTATGGAGCTAATGTTGTTCACTGCCGAAGGTAATAAATTAGGTCGAAAATTCCAGATAATCGTATTCTGTCGTTCTAAGGGTGAATCTGTAATGTTGAAATCGTACTGGTGAACTGGCTCATAATTGTGAGCTTTTAAGGGTGCGGACACTAGGTCTTGGTCGAGTTAAAGTGGTGGGCGCCACAAGGGCGCCCGCCACTCTTATTACCTCAGGAGAAAACCTGGGGTGAGATCTAACTTACTGCTTCCAGCTTTCTAGCAGAGTGTCATAGTCGATTGTCTTACCTTGAGGCTTCTCGTTGGCCAATTTGGCCTTAGGAGCACCTGGCTGGTTCAGCCAATAGCTAGCATCTACTTCGTCGTTCATCTTAGGTCCGCAAGCACCCTGTACACCAGAACGTTCGATACGTGACATAACTTTATCTTGAGCTTCAGCTAAACCGTCCAACGCTTCCTGTGGAGTGGAATCGCCGCTGGCTGCTTCAGCAATATACTGCCACCAAAGCTGAGCCATTTTCGGGTAATCCGGAATGTTGGTACCAGTAGGCGTCCATTGGACACGTGCTGGGCTACGGTAAAACTCAACCAATCCACCCAATTTCGGAGCGGCGTCGGTCATAGCTTGTGAGTTAATATCTGACTCACGGATAGGTGTTAAGCCAACCAAGGTCTTCTTCAGAGAAACGGTCTTAGACACAGTGAACTGTGCATACAACCAAGCGGCCAGACGACGGTCATCCGGAGTAGAGTTCAGGAAAGTCCAAGAACCAGTATCCTGGTAACCCAACTTCATGCCTTCTTCCCAGTAAGGGCCCTTAGGAGATGGAGCCATACGCCATTTTGGTGTGCCATCTGCGTTTACAACCGGCAGACCAACAGAGTTCATGCTGGCGGTGAAGGCTGTATACCAGAAGATTTGCTGCGCAATAGCGCCCTGAGCAGGTACCGGTCCAGCTTCGCCAAAGGTCATGCCTTGAGCTTCTGGTGGTGCATACTTCTTCATCCAATCAACATACTTAGTTGTGGCATACACAGCGGCTGGGCCGTTGGTAGCACCACCACGGGTAACACTTGAACCGACTGGGTTACAACCGTCTACACGGACGCCCCATTCGTCAACTGGTAAACCGTTTGGAATACCTTTGTCACCAGCGCCTGCCATGGAGAACCAAGCGTCAGTGAAACGCCAGCCCAGGGAAGGATCTTTCTTGCCATAATCCATGTGACCATAAACACGCTTGCCGTCTATTTCTTTCACATGTACTGAGAAGAACTCAGCAATATCTTCATAGGCAGACCAGTTAGTTGGTACACCTAAGCCATAGCCGTAGATAGATTTGAATTGTGCTTTCAAGTCATCACGAGCAAACCAGTCAGCACGGAACCAGTAAAGGTTGGCGAACTGTTGGTCGGGCAGTTGGTAAAGCTTACCGTCTGGACCGGTTGTGAAAGACAAACCGATAAAGTCAGGCAGATCCAATGTTGGCAAAGTGAAGTCTTTACCGTCACCAGCGATCATGTCGGAAATAGCAACTACTTTACCATAACGGAAGTGGGTACCGATCAGGTCAGAGTCGTTGATGTAGGCATCGTAAATATTACGATCTGATTGCATTTGCGTTTGCAGTTTTTCAACAACATCGCCTTCGCCGATCAAATCGTGAACGATGGTAATACCCGTGATTTCAGCAAAAGCCTTAGCCAGAACGTTAGACTCATATTCATGCGTAGCAATGGTCTCGGATGCGACGTTAATAGTCATTCCGCGGAACGGCTTGGCCGTTTCGGTGAACCAGGCCATTTCTTTCTCTTGCTGAGCTTTAGTCAGAGTAGAGGTGCCGAATTCTTTTGTTAACCATTGGTCTGCCGCATCTGAGTATTGGTCTGCATGAGCAGTCATGCCTAGGGTCGCTGCTGAGATCGCTGCGCTAAGCAGGATTCGCATCGGTAGTTTCTTATTGTTGTACATAGTCAACCTCGTATGTTTAAAGCGTTTAGGCATCCCGAATATAGAGCTGTTCGGTTTACCCGTTCTTTAGCTGTCAGCAGAGCTGACGATGGTCACTCGACCCGGCTGGCCCAGAATCCCTACGCGACCTTGGCTTGTCGTTTGGGGACCCTGGAGCCGGGGTGGGTCAAGACTTTCTATTGCGCTGCCCAAGTTCGGCGACGCAATGTTGAGTTCGTATCGGGCGTGGTTATCACGCCTTTTTTTTAACCCCAGCGTATAAGGCTGACAACCCAGGCGATGCAAAAGAGCAACGGTATAATCAGGGTTGCTTCTAGCAGGCCAACATATAGTAAGTGTATGTAAGCACTGCTGATCAGGCCGATAAAGAGTCGGTCGCCGCGCGTGGTGGATATGGGTAGAAACCCTTTGCGTTCAACGCAGGGGCTCTTGAGCTCCCAAATTGTCATGCATAATAAGATCAAGGCGATTGTGATAAAAAAGCCTGCTGTCACCGGTGTCCATGCCATCCAGTTCATAATTTTTGTCCTACCATCAAATTCAAGTTAACAGTCATTGGTGCTTGGTTTTAACCAACTACACCCGGCCCAGAGCGAAACCTTTTGCAACGTGGTTACGAACTAACCAGATGACCAAGATGCCCGGCAGGATGGTTAACACCCCAGCGGCCGCCAACAGGCCCCAGTCGATGCCCTCTGCTGAAATGGTTCGGGTCATCACTGCACCAATGGGCTTAGCTTCGGTCGCCGTCAAGGTGCGTGCCAGCAACAGTTCGACCCAAGAGAACAGGAAGCTGAAGAAGGCGGTAACACCGATGCCAGAGCGAATCATGGGCAGAAAGATACGGATAAAGAAGCGTTGGAAACTGTAGCCATCGATAAAGGCGGTCTCGTCGATCTCACGTGGCACACCAGACATAAAGCCTTCTAAAATCCACACCGCCAAGGGTACGCTAAACAGACAATGCGACAGTGCAACGGCCAGGTGGGTATCGAACAGGCCCACCGACGAATAGAGCTGGAAAAAGGGCAGTAAGAACACCGCAGGTGGTGCCATACGATTGGTCAGCAACCAGAAGAACAGGTGCTTATCACCGACAAACTTGTAACGGCTGAAGGCATAGGCGGCTGGTAACGCAACCGTCAAGGTGATCGCCATATTCAGCGCCACATAGATCAGTGAGTTGACATAACCCATGTACCAGCTTGGATCGGTAAAGATGGTGATGTAGTTGTCAAAGGTGAAGTTGCTGGGCCACAGAGTCAGGCCACTCAATACTTCTCCTTTGTGCTTAAAGGACATGTTCAACAGCCAATAGATCGGCACTAGTAGAAACAAGACGTAGAGGCTTAGGCCGGCAACTTTGCTTTTAGAATAATTCATCATAAGCCCCTTATTTATCCTTATCCATTTCACTGATGGTGGTAAAGAACAACCAAGACACCAGCAAAACAATTAAAAAGTAGATCAGTGAGAAGGCAGCCGCCGGCCCGAGATCGAATTGACCGATGGCCATCTTGGTCAGGGTCTGGCTGAGAAAGGTCGTTGAACTACCTGGGCCGCCGCCGGTTAGTACAAAGGGCTCGCTGTAGATCATGAAGCTGTCCATAAAACGCAGCAGGGTACCAATGACTAATACACTGCGGAGTCGAGGCAGTTGGATGTAGCGAAACACAGCCCATTTGGAGGCTCTATCGATAGCGGCCGCCTGATAGAAGGCATCGGGGATGGCGCGTAAACCGGAGTAGCACAGCAGTGCGACCAACGGTGTCCAATGCCAAACATCCATAAGCACTACGGTCACCCAAGCGTCAACGGGATTGGCCGCGTAGTTGTAATCGATGCCCAGTTGGTTCAAGCCCCAGCCGAGCAGACCAACGTCGGTTCGACCAAATATTTTCCAAATGGTACCGACAACATTGCCCGGGATGAGTAGCGGAATGGCGACCACGATCAGGCTGACAGACGCCATGGTGCCCTTAGTCGGCATCATTAAAGCAATGGCGATACCGAGTGGGATTTCAATAGCCAAAACGGTAAAGGAAAAGATAAATTGGCGCAGCAAGGATTCCTGCAGTCGTTCATTTAATAAGACTTCGCGATACCACTCCACACCTACGAATACAGCATGATCGGCGTCAAAAATATCCTGAACCGAGTAGTTTACAACCGTCATTAACGGAATGATGGCCGAGAAGGCAACCAGTAAGAAGACCGGTAAGACCAGCCACCAGGCTTTGTTATTCTCTACCTTACTCATACGAGCTCCTCCCCAATCAGATATTCATCGACGTAAATTTTCAACCATTGCTCGGGAAAGCTGATATAAGCTTTTTGCTGTGGTACCGCATGATCTTCATCTAAACGTGCTTTGATGATTTGCTGGCCGAGCTTCATGGTCAGGATCTTGTAGGTGCCGAGATCTTCAACGTGCTGAACTTCACATTCATAGCCATTTTCTGACGGCTTATCCCAAACGTGAACAAACTCAGGTCGGATGCCAACCTTGATGTTTTTGCTAGGTACCTTGGCGAGCATCGCTTTTCGAGCATCGGACAGTTCAATTTCTATACCATCGAAGCTCACTCCGTTAGCTGTAGTTTGAACTTCAAGTAGATTCATACCAGGGCTGCCAATAAAATAGCCGACGAAGGTATGGTTCGGGTTTTCAAACAGCTCCCGAGGGGTGCCGAACTGCACAATCTGACCGCCGTACATAACCGCGATCTTTTCTGCGAAGGTAGACGCCTCCAGCTGATCGTGGGTCACATAAATCATGGTGAGATTGAATTGCTCGTGAATCTGCTTGAGCTTACGACGCAGTTTCCATTTTAACTGGGGATCGATAACGGTGAGCGGTTCATCGAACAAAATCGCCGACACATCGTCACGAACCAGACCGCGGCCCATGGAAACCTTTTGTTTCTCATCGGCGCTTAAGTTTTTTGCTTTCTTATTTAGCACTGGATGTAATTCGAGAATTTCAGCGATCTCATGTACCTTGCTCATGACCTTGGCTTCAGCAATTTTCATATTGCGCAGCGGGAAGGCCAGGTTGTCGAACACAGTCATCGAGTCATAGATCAC
>NZ_CEYAVF010000012.1:79742-83199 GCF_982785585.1 Reinekea sp.
AAGGACTTCAGTTGTATTTCAGCCATCTTGAGTTAGCCCCTTATCAGTCGAGTCGGCGACTGGATCATTTTGCCGTCGAGAGTGAACACAAACAGTTTGTGTACCGGCAGATAGATGTTAATGGTGGCATCGCTGCGGTAGGCATGAACGCCAGACAACTGCATGACCAAATTAAAGTGATCGTTTTTCACGTGGAGAAAGGTTTCCGAACCGCTGATCTCAGCCAGTTCGACCTTCATCGACAGTTCGAGGTCATCGTCGTTGTCTGGCACCAGGCCGATATGGCTGGGACGGATACCAAACTTATAACCACCCGGCGTCAGGCTTTTAAGGTCCTGATGCAATGGAAAGTGTACCGATTCATCGAAGGTGACCTCATTGTCGGTCACGTTACCGGGTATTAAATTAATCGGTGGTTCACTGAACAGATCGGCTGCGTAGACATCGACCGGCTCGCGGTAGACCGCAGCTGAGGGGCCAGACTGGATCACTCGGCCTTCATGCAACAGGGTGGTGGTGCCGCCCAACGCTAAAGCTTCATTTGGTTCGGTGGTCGCGTAGACGGCAATAGCGTTACGGGCTTTAAAGAGTTCGCGTAATTCGAAGCGCAGCTCTTCCCGCAGCTTATAGTCTAGGTTGACCAAGGGCTCATCGAACAGAATCAGGCTGGCGTCTTTGACTAGGGCGCGCGCCATAGCCGTGCGCTGCTGCTGACCGCCGGACAGTTCCAGCGGGTAACGATGCAAAAACTCGGTGATCCGCAACATATCGGCGGTTTCCATCACCCGCTTGTTGATCTCGGCCTCAGAGGCTTTGGCCAAACGCAGTGGCGACGCGATGTTCTCCCGAACCGTTAGGTTGGAGTAGTTGATGAACTGCTGATAAACCATCGACACATTACGCTTCTGCACCGTGATGCCGGTGACATTGGCACCGTTCATAATGATCTTGCCATTGGTTGGCTTATCCAAGCCCGCCATCAAACGCATCAGTGAGGTTTTACCAGCGCCGGTGCGACCCAAAAGCACATTAAACGAACCCGGCTCTAACGTTAAGTTGACATTCGTTAGGTGGTTTTGGCCGTTAACGACCTGATCTACATTTTCTAATTTGAGGGACATAATGCCGTCCTGTGACGATTTTTGTTTTTGCGGTGTGTTCAACACTGCGCAATTTTTTTATTCTGAAAGGAATAAAGCTAGAGTTGTGCCAAGTTTCGCTGAACACCCGGGTTTTAAATTGTAACCTATTGATTAATATAGAAAAAATAATTTTATAGGTCGGGGTTGAGTGTGTTGAAGATGGTCTTTTTAATAGAATGTGTTCATTAAAGTATTGACTCTGAGCACTTTTAAACATTAACTGTGAACACCAAGACTGTTCAAATTCCGAACAGATTTTGTTCAGGACACGCCCGATGCACTGCTTTTTTAAGGGCAACTGAGTTGGTCCGATATAATAAAAACAACGATCGGTAGCCACCTATGACCAAACCAAACAAATCTCAAACAGGGCCGTCGGCCGCCTATAAGGCAGACGTCCTTGCTGCTAAAACACCCGTCGAGCACCAGAACGTAATAGCCGATTCGTGGGAACGGTGCCGCGAGTACGGCCTTGATCCGTTAGCAATGCCTGATATAGAAACGCTGCCACAGGGGGAGATCGAGAGCCTAAAGGAAGAACACCATTATTTGGTGCAGACCACGGGCAACGAGGTGCTGCCTTATTACGAAAACATCCTGTCCAACAGCCAATGTATGATCATGTTGACCGACAGTCGCGGCCAGATGTTGAACAGTTGGGGTGATCAACGGTTTTTGAACAAAGAACAGAAAGCCTTCTTAAACCCAGGTACCTATTGGGGTGAAGCGGTGAACGGTACCAATGCCATCGGCACCGCGATGGAGCTGGGTCAGGCTGTTCAGGTGCAGAAAGATGAACACTTTCTCAAGTCAAACCGTTTTATGGTGGGCTCGGCCGCACCGATCTTTAACGTCAATCACGATCTGCTCGGTGTCTTGGACGTGTCCAGTGACACCTATCTGCCGCACGCCTATACCCTAGGACTGGTCAAGCTGATGTCGCAGGCGGTTGAGAATCGGCTTATTGTTAAGAGGTTTGCCGCGGAAAACTTCCTGCTCAGCTTTAATACCAATGTCGATAACATCGACAGTCAGTGGGCCGGGTTGATCGTCTTCAATGATGATGGCACCATTATTTCGGCTAATTGCCGGGCCGAGCTGTTGCTTGGGCAAAACCTGGCCTTGGCCCATATATCTGACATCTTTGATTGCCCTTTGCGCGATCTGAAGAACCACCCAGATCTGATGCCGATTAAATTGCCCGCTCTGGGGCGCTTTCAGATGCATGGCGCGTTGCGACGCCCGGAAAAGAAGATTGTCCAAGCATTGGACTTCAGACAACGGCATCTGAAAAAGCGACCCGTCGATAGCAACCTGATTACCCTGGAGCGCCTAAGTTTCGGCGATCAGCTGGTCGATCGTGCGGTGACTCAGGCGAAAAAAGTGATTGAGAAGGATATTCCCATCCTTATTGCCGGTGAGACCGGTGTGGGCAAGGAAGTGTTTGTCAGCGCGCTACACGAATTCAGCTCGCGCCGATCCTATCCCCTGGTTGCGGTCAACTGTGCCGCAATTCCGGCGGAATTGGTCGAATCCGAGCTCTTTGGCTATGAAAAGGGCGCCTTCACCGGGGCCAGCAACAAAGGTTCCATCGGTCTGATTCGCAAGGCCCACCGCGGCACCCTGTTTCTCGATGAAATAGGCGAGATGCCGCTTAAGGTGCAGGCCCGCTTACTGCGCGTCTTGCAGGAGCGTAAGGTGGTGCCGCTTGGGTCCACCGAAGCCTTTCCCGTCGATATTAAACTGATTTCGGCGACCAACCGGTCGTTACGGGACGACGTCGAGCAGGGCCTGTTTCGCCAGGATCTCTACTATCGCGTCAGTGGCTTAAACCTAGAACTGCCGCCGCTACGCAAACGCCAAGACCGGGAGGCCCTGTTTCAAGAGGTCTATCAACTGTTCAGTACCCCGGAGCAGCCGTCCCAGCTGTCAGCCGAGATCGTTAACCTCTTTTTGCAGCATCCATGGCCGGGTAACCTGCGCCAACTGGCCAGTGTCTTACAAATCGCCTTGGCGATGGCAGAAAATGAAGTGATTCAACTCTGGGATCTACCGGACGACTTCTTGTCCGATATCCATAAGTCCTCTGTTGATCGTGATAGTGAGACGGTGTTCGGCGATGAGAGCGCGCAACGTATGGCTGAGATGGGTGCCCTAGTAAGGCATGCTGCGCCGAGCCCAATTAGGGATGCGCTACCGGCACGGGAGTCTTTGCCGGCCGAGGCCGCGCCGGAGCCGATCGAAACCGACGCCGAAGTCGACCTGCTACTGCTGTTCCAGCAGCATAAGGGCAATATTTCCAGTTTGGCCAAGGC